>NZ_JAAHFV010000491.1:0-3883 GCF_010672755.1 Moorena sp. SIO1F2 | reverse complement strand
TAGGCTCTTAAGGCATAGGCTCGGTCTTTTTCATCGGAAATCCCTCTGGCGCAATCTAAGGCTTCCGGTAACAGATCGCGTAAGTGGGGGGCTAAGGCTCTTAAGGCATAGGCTCGGTCTTTTTCATGGGAAATCCCTCTGGCGCAATCTAAGGCTTCTGGTAACACATCGGGTAAATGGGGGGCTAAGGCCACTAAGGCATTAGCTCGGTGGTATTCATCGGAAATCCCTCCGGCGCAATCATTGGCTTGGGGTAACAACTCTTCCGGTAAGTGGGGGGCTAAGGCCACTAAGGCATCGGCTCGGTGGTATTCATCGGAAATCCCTCTGGCGCAATCTAAGGCTTCTGGTAACAACTCTTCCGGTAAGTGGGGGGCTAAGGCCACTAAGGCATTAGCTCGGTGGTATTCATCGGAAATCCCTCTGGCGCAATCTAAGGCTTCTGGTAACACTTCGGGTAAGTGGGGGGCTAAGGCCACTAAGGCATTAGCTCGGTCTTTTTCATCAGAAATCCCTCTGGCGCAATCTAAGGCTTGCTGTAACACATCGGGTAAGTGGGGGGCTAAGGCCACTAAGGCATTGGCTCGGTCTTGTTCATGGGAAATCCCTCTGGCGCAATCTAAGGCTTCTGGTAACACATCGGGTAAATGGGGGGCTAAGGCCACTAAGGCATTGGCTCGGTCTTGTTCATGGGAAATCCCTCTGGCGCAATCTAAGGCTTCTGGTAACACTTCGGGTAAGTGGGGGGCTAAGGCCACTAAGGCATTAGCTCGGTATTTTTCATAGGAAATCCCTCTGGCGCAATCTAAGGCTTCCGGTAACACATCGGGTAAATGGGGGGCTAAGGCCACTAAGGCATTAGCTCGGTATTTTTCATAGGAAATCCCTCTGGCGCAATCTAAGGCTTTGGGTAACAACTCTTCCGGTAAGTGGGGGACTAAGGCTCTTAAGGCATAGGCTCGGGAGTATTCATCGGAAATCCCTCTAGCGCAATCTAAGGCTTCGGGTAACACATCCGGTAAGTGGGGGGCTAAGGCCACTAAGGCATTAGCTCTGAAGTATTCATGGGAAATCCCTCTGGCGCAATCTAAGGCTTCTGGTAACACATCGGGTAAGTGGGTGGCTAAGGCCACTAAGGCATGGGCTCGGGAGTATTCATGGGAAATCCCTCTGGCGCAATCTAAGGCTTCCGGTAACACTTGAGGTAAGTAGAGGGCTAAGCCGATTAAGGCTTCTGCTCGGTAGTGTTCTTCGGAAATTCCTCTGGCGCAATCTAAGGCTTCTGGTAGTAAAGAACGGGGAAGATACTTAATAATTACCTGTAAACCATATACTTGACGTTTATAATCTTTAATCTGTCGCACATAAGCTAGTGCTTGGGCTGGCGTCCAGATTTTGTTTTCAACTAATGCTGCCATTAACTCTGGAAAAATTTTTCCAGCTAAACTGTTGAGGGATGTCGTAATCAGAGCATAACGACACTGTAAACTAATCGATTCTGTGGGATTTTCTGTAAAATTGGCTGCTGCTATTGCCCAAGCTCTCGATACATCTTTGATAAAATTAGCAGTTTTTCCCTGTCTATCACACTGGGAATACCAACCGTTATCTCCTTCTGGAGTTTCTTCTTTCAGGAGTTGATGAATTTGATCTATCTTTTGGGCTTTCTCTAGGTGCCAGGTTAAGTGGTTATAGATATAACCATCATCGGGTAACGTATGCCATAATCCCTTTTCGGTCTTAGTTTGATAACGTTCTAATAATTGCTGATGGGCTTCTGTAATGGATAATCCTAACTCTGGTTGCAGCAGATTACGGGCTAAATAATGTAACAGGTCATGGAGGCGATAGTTAGTTCCTTGGGTACTAGAGACCCCTGGTAGTAATAACGCTTTTTGTCTTAAGTATCGTAAAGTCTTTTTAGCTTTAAATGAATTACAGTTCCATAACGTAGTCGCCATGGTTTCAGTAATCGTGACATCCTCCGGGAGTACCCCTAACCATGCAAATTTTTTCAATCTCTCGGGGGATAATCGCTTTAAACTGAGATTAAAGGAAGCGACAAGACTGTAGTTTTTGCGCTTCGCGTCACTTGGCTCTTCCTCTGCTTCCAATCGATCCAAGGCTTCTAAGTCAGCAATTTCAGCTTGTAACTCATCCAGTAACTCTTCCCAAGAGAATCCATCCCTAAATTGGGCAGCTGCTAATTCTAATCCTAGGGGTAAGTAGCCGACAGTTTTGGCTAATATTTTAGCATATTCGAATTCTTGATTAGTTAACTGGTTGGTTAAACAAGCGGTTAATAAATCCAGAGATTGTTCTGGAGTCATCACGTCCAAATCATAGCGATCGCCTTTAATCGGGGCTTCTCTTGTGGTCACTAAAACCCGACAGCCACTCCCTGCTACTCGAAAGGGTTCAACATGGTCAGGATGCCAAACATCATCCACGACTAGCAAGGCTTGTTTATCGGATAATAACGTTCTTAATTGCAACGAAGCGCTATCAATATTAATCGGTTTAAAGTCATAATCTCCTAATGCCTGTATCCACGTACTTAGAAAGGATAAAATATCAGGTTGCTGACCTAAGGTTGCCCAAAAAATCCCATCGGGAAAATGGGCTTGAACTTCTGGATCATGGGCTAAGGCGGCAGCTAAGGTAGATTTTCCAATTCCTCCCAAGCCATAGATGGCACTAACCACTAAAGTGCCAGCTCTAGCAGTTTCTTCCGATAAAAGGTTTTGTTTTAGTGGTTGGCTGAATTCCCGGCGTTTGACATAATACGGAGGTACTGGGGGTGCTTGATTTGGTCGAGTTTGTTTAACCTGCCTCCCAGGCGACTGCAGTCAAAATGTATTATGTTGGTCCCCTTGAATAGTTTGCTTTTCTCCAATATTTCCAATATTAGTTTGTTTCTCTCCAAAATTAGTATTCTCTTGATTAAGAATATTCCTTTTGGCAAAGTTTTTCACGTTTTCATTGTTGTAAGTCTCACTAGTAGCCTGGTGGGATTCCAAGGCTTTGGTAATCTTTTCAAGAATTTTCTCTAAGTTAGGCAAAGCTTCAGCATCAACAGTAGTCACCAAACCCTCGATGGCTTGGGCAACTTCGGGATTTTGCTTGGCTGCTGCTTCTACCTCCAATACCACCTTGGCATAATCGAGAGGTTGCCCTGGGGCTTGCTCGATCGCCATTACCGTATCTGGATACTGGTTTTTCAGGGATTCCAGAAACTGGTTAGTCTGGTCCCAAACAACTTGCCCGACATTTTCCCCAGTTTTTTCTAGGGCTTTAGTGGCGAGCACAGTAGCAATAGCGACAACGGCAGCAGCTAATGGTTCCATAGTTGAAGGAGATTACTGATAGTCTTTGTTTATTATAGTATTTTTCAATTGGGTGAGGTGGATTTATTTAGGGAGTAGGGAGTAGGGAGTAGGGAGCAGGTAAATGCTATACTAAACTTGTATTATCTTATTAAAAGTAGTTTAACTAATGCTAATCTTACCAGAAGAAGAATTAACTAAATTAGTTCTAAATAACGAGCACTTGATTATCGAATATTTAGCAATAAGCGAGGCAAAATTGAAAAATATGGAGCAATCTAATCAAGAAGGATTTTATGCTGAATTCAAGCAAATTATCGAAATAATGAATTTTGTAGAGGATTTGGATCGAATTGGATCAGAACACAAGGATCAGCCTTTAATGGCAGCTCTGGGAGATGAATTTGAACTAAATGGTCAAATCGCGACCGCCCAAACCCTCAATAATCAATCATTACTTGCTATGGGGTGGAATCGTTTAGGACGATTACTCCAACAACAGGGTAAATTAGATCAAGCACAGCAGGCTTTTGAACGAGAAATTGCGATCGCTGAAG
>NZ_JAAHFV010000490.1:0-3898 GCF_010672755.1 Moorena sp. SIO1F2 | reverse complement strand
TCCTCCGGCGCTTCGGCGTCTGATCAGGCCGCCTCGTTCTCTTTCCGGCGGGAGCTGACCAGGAAGGCGAGGCCGAGGAACAGCTCGCTTTAATAACGATGAATTAGTCCATAGTTTTGATTTTGATGAATGGATCGGAGAATCTAAAATGTTGGAACATTTACAAAAAACAAAAGAATCTATAGAGGATATTTATTTTGTTGATTGAAGACTATTTTGATCAGATTGATCTTTTCTTGTCATCATCGCTAATAGTCAAAGGGTTAACTATTGAACGGGAAAAAAGAGGAATGTATGAAGGGTTTATCAGAGGCAAGATAAATTTCCAAGATAATTCCTTGCTCCATTTCCGAGAATTTGTCTATGTAGAAATTTCAATCGATAGAAAAATGTATAGTTATCAATATATGAATTACGATAATAATCTAATTTTCCGCTATGATAATACCGAACACCATCGAAAATTAAATCTTGCTACTTTTCCTCATCATAAACATGATGGAAGTGAGGATAATATTGTTCAATCTAATGCTCCTTTTTTAGCTGAGGTACTTAAGGAGATTGAAAAAATATTAGTTTAGTTTTAGTGCTTTCGCGTAGCGTGACCTACGGTCAATCCTGTAGCGGCGAACGAGCGTTCATCACCATCTTGTAGGTTGGGTTTATACCACGAAATCCAACAAATAACAAAAGTACAGATTAAACCTCTTGCTATAATTAACAAGCAATTATTTTTAAAAGTGTTGGGTGTCATTATTTTCGCTATTTACCATTATTACAGCGTTTTTCATAGCTACGAGGTACACATAATTTTTTTTCTCTTGCCTCTTGCCTTCCCCTCCTGGGAGGGGTTAGGGGTGGGTTCCTCTTGCCTCTTGCCTGCTCCCTGCTCTCTAAAAAATGCACCTCACCTAATTAAAAACCGCTATATATGACCACAGCCACTCCACCCCTAACCTTAGAGGAGTTCCTCAAACTCCCAGAAACCAAACCCCGATCAGAATTTATCAATGGGGAAATAATTGTTAAGCCCATGCCACAAGGCCAACATAGTCTGCTTCAGATTGAATTGTGTCAAGCTATCAATCGAGTCGCTAATCCCAACAAAATTGCCAAGGCTTTCCCGGAACTGCGCTGTACCTTTGGGGGTGAATCAATTATTCCCGACATCACAGTATTTCGTTGGGCAAACATCCCCATTGAACCAACTGGCAAAATTGCCAACCGCTTTGAAATACATCCAGATTGGGCAATCGAAATTCTTTCCCCAGACCAAAGACAAACCAAAGTCCTGAGCAAACTCATCCACTGTTTGCGTAATGGAACCGAACTAGGATGGTTAATTGATCCGGAAGAAGAAAGTATTATCGTGATTGATCAGACTCAACGATTGGAAATCCTTTCAGCAACCTCTACGTTACCGATTCTCAATGGAGTAGAGTTAGAACTAACAGTTGAGCAAGTTTTTGGGTGGTTAACCCTAGGGTAAGGTTACATGGGGTGCATCTCATAGGAAGCGGTCTGGCGTTGCTGAATAATAGAATGATTTTAAGAGAATGATAAAACCAAGAATCACTCAATTAAGCGCGTCTCAGTTTTGTGCGATACATCAGATAATAAAATGAAGTAAATAAAATCAGGGCAAACAATCCAGCCGAAACTACGGATGTCGTAAGTGGAATCAACAGTAAAGAAGTCAGCAATTCAATTCCAATTAAACTAATCAAAATCCAAACCACCATTTGGCGTTTCATCAGACTACAAAGAATTGCTCCGGTTGGCGCACCTACTACCACAACCGGAACCGCCGCTAACCAATAATTACTGACGGGAGTGACAAAATCCCCCAGGATAAAGTTATGAATTAAAAAGCCTGTGATGGCATTAATTGCCATCAAAATCACTGACGTTGGAGTGCTAACTTTCTCACACAAGCCAAACAGTAACACCATTACAGAGTAGGCAAAAACATCCATTCCACTCCCAACTAACCCACTAATCATACCGCCCATTAATCCGACTACTAGAGATAAAATTTTTTCTCGTTTACCCCAGTGTTCAATCGTCAAGTTCCGTTCAGTCTTAGTTAAATTTAAGTGAATTAAAATGAGGGCAAAACTGCTCACCATCATTGTAAATGAAATTTTAATGACTTCGGGAGGAAGTAAAGGAGCCAAAAAAGCTGTTCCCATAAAAATACCTGGAATTACCCCTAAACTCATCCAACGAATTAACTTCCATTATACTGGAGTTTTCATAGCAACAATCGTAAAAGAGGCGGCACTCATGCCAATACTTTGAATAGCTAAAGAAAAGAGTTTTGCATCGGGGGGAGAGACGTGAAGCCACTTTGTTAAAGCTGGAAAAGCAACTGCGCCTCCTCCCATACTTGTGGCTCCTGCAACCATCGAACCAAAGACCATTGTGAAGGCAAATTCCCAATGTTCAATCAGGTTGTAAATAGCTCGACTGGGTTCAATAATAATCAGCCAGCTTGTCCAAACTGTGAGTACACACAATAGACTATAACGAATATAACGTTGGGATTAAATAAACTTAAACACTGAATACATAAACTTTAAAATCTTGAAGATGAGTAGATTGTTGTGGAAACTCACTTGATAAGTTTTTTTATTTATTTTTTTATCAACCCTAATTAATTAATAGTTAGGGGATTATCAAAAAATAGCAGAGATAAAAAAAAATAACTAATTAATTACTAATTTAAAAAAACGTTAAATTAGTTACTTTATTATGCTAAAAAAATAGCATAATTATGAAAGCATTGCCCCACTTGAGCTGAAACCAATTTATACACCTAGGTCTCATCAAGGCAACAGGACTTACCCAAAACTGGACTCCAGGAAAATTGGCGTACACCAATTACCAATTACCGATCACCAACTAAACTTCGTAAGTCCATAGGAGGGATGAATACTTCGACCCAAGCTAGCGGTGAAGCGTTCCTCAAGTCAATTGAGAGCTTGCCTTGGGTTCAGTATCATGGCCACATAAGCGATCGCATTCTGGCTCAATGGTATCGAGAGGCAACAGCGGTAGTGTTTCTATCTGACCGGGAGGGCTTTGGATTACCGATTGCCGAAGCCGCATCATTTGGTCGCTTCGTGGTGGTCTCTCAAGGGAATCAAGCCGGTTTGGAAGCAGGGGGGTCTGCCATCATTACCGTTGATCCTGATCAGCCTAGGGAGGCAGCCGAGAAGGTAATGGGTGCGTTCAAAGAAAAACAATTAGTTGAGATTAGTAGTAATTTGCCGAAGTGGGAAACAGCAGCAATGGCTTATGCTGATGCGATTAATGAACTATAGTGCAGGGTGCAGCGGGAGCATGTCACTACTTCAGAAAACTCTTAACAATTTTTAATATTATTTTTGAGGTGAGTTGGTTTATAATAAATTCCAGTCCATCAAGCTAACTGTTTAGCAGCACTAGCAAATCGGTGCTTTTTATGGTGCTGTCTTATTTTTATGTTGATGACAGCACGATCAAAAGTAAATTTAGAGAATCTGTTTAGGTATGTTTGACAAATTCAACTCAGGGTTGTTGGAATCAACACTCTTCAAGGTATTCCACTGCTTTGATATAACTCGATACTTTAAAAATTAGGCATTACTGAATCTTTGAATGAATAGGAGTAGAGTGGGCAGTGTCCGCCCCAGTAGAGTGGGCATCTTGCCCGCCGGATAAGAAGAGTGGGCATCTTGCCCGCCGGATAAGATCTCGAACGGGCAAGATGCCCATTCCACAACACTAGCCCATTCCACAACACTAGCCCATTCCACAACACTAGCCCATTCCACAACACTAGCCCATTCCACAACACTAGCCCATTCCACAACACTAGCCCATTCCACAACACTAGCCCATTCCACAACACTAG
>NZ_JAAHFV010000049.1:0-27100 GCF_010672755.1 Moorena sp. SIO1F2 | reverse complement strand
AAGCAGAACGGGCAAAACGGGCAAGATGCCCATTCCACCTTAGATGCCCATTCTACCTTCCTGGTGCTTATAGCGCTACGGAACCACACCGACCCCATCCCGAACTCGGAGGTGAAACGTAGCTGCGTCGAAGATAGTTGGTGGGTAGCTGCCTGCTAAAATAGCTCAGTGCCAGGATAATTAATTTAGACTAAAACCTCCTTAGGTAATCTTGACCTGAGGAGGTTTTAGATTTTAGGAAATAGCGATAGTTCTAGGAAATAGGGATAGTTGTGCTTGGCCATCAGCCCACACCTAAAATTTAGCAACTTATTAAAATTTAGCCACTTAAAAGCCACTTAAAACGGAGAAAGAAATCTCAAGAGTATGCTCCCAACCGATGCCAAGGCATTGCCTAAATTAGAACCTCCTTGAGAGGTTGCAGAATTTTGGGCAATTTCTATCCCTTTAACCAAACTCTGTGACGCCTGGTATCCAGGAATATTTCCTTGTTCTTTAAACAGTTCACTAGCAATAGTGCCATCTTGGGTCGCTGCTGCTTCCTCTCCTAGTCGGAAACGAGCCATACCACGAGCCAAAAAAGCTGGAGCAAAGTCAGGCTTCATGCTCAAGGTTTTGTCGTAATACTCAATGGCAGTTTTATAGTTACCTCTTTTGGCTTCTACTACTCCCCACGCATAGAAATCTTCTGGGGTACCTGCATAATCTGGAATACCGATGGTTCCTTGTATATAAGCATTACTCAAGCTCACACCATACAATTGGGCATTAACTAAAAACGCTTCCCTCAGGTCAGTACTGAATAAGTTAGCACCAGCAAGATTAGCACCAGCAAGATTAGCACCATTGAGAGAAGCACCACTGAGATTGGCACCACTCAGGTCAGCTCCTGTCAAATTAGCACGGCTGAGATTAGCACGACTCAAGTCAGCCCCAGCGAGATTAGCACCCACTAAGTCAGCCATAATCAAACCTACCCTAGTTAAATCACACCCTTGACACTGTTTGGTTGAGAGTAACTGTTGAGTATGAGCTAGATTTTCAGCTTTAGCAATGGTGCTGAGGCTGGTCGTAGTTAGTAAAGCCGCACTGGTGAAAATTGTGAGTTTGATGTTCATGGAATTCATTGTTCTTCCAACAGCTGCTAATTATGAATTAGCAATTATGAATTATGAAGTGTAAATCCTAGTTGTGGTTAAAGTTTTTAGTTAACGTGATAGGCTAAACTTCTAAACTCCTTTAAACCTTAAACTTTCATAATTATCCCTAATTTTTAAAAAATTGGGTGGCGAAGTTTTGCGATCGCGTTGGTGACAGTGCCCTTGCTTTGAGAATTGCTGCTGTTAAAAAGACATAGGACACAACCCCAACTATTGCCAAGAGTATACTATTAACATATCCCATGGCATTCCACAAGGCATGCAGAGCAGAAGCATTCAGATAGCCAATGCCTATGATCTGCCAACGCTTACGGGGTTTGAGGACGCTTAACCCAATAAAATACCCGAAGTATCCACTATAAGCCATGTGTCCTGCCACTGAGCCAAGAACCCGAGGAATCAGCAACTGCAATCCTAACAGGTGACCGTCCAATTCAGTAGTTGGCAGTATCACATCGTCTATAATATTCGGCACATATTGCCCTAAGGTTTCTACCAAGGTAAATCCCACCCCTGATGCTGTCCCCAATAAAATTCCATCGAGGGGTTCCCAGACACCAATTCTTTCTCGCCAAGGGGTACGCAGCAACTGTCCCAAAGCATATAATCCCAGCACAGGTATAGCCTTGAGCAACTCTTCCATTAACCCAGCACCAAAAAACATCCGGATGAATAAAGTAGTCAAGTTGACAACTTCACCTAGTTGTGGTATATCGCCAGGTAAAATTCCTCGAAAAATATTGATAAATAGGGGCAGCAGCGGACTGATCAAGATTAAGCTGGTGGATAGAGTGCTACCCACCAGCACCCACCAAGGTTTAGGTTTGCCACAAAGTTGGTAAACAAAGTAATAGGCTAATCCTGCCAAGTAGGCAGCTAGCAACAGATTAAAAACTACTGGTTGACCAACTGCAGCAAACATTGATACGACAAAGAGTACAGTCACGATACCAGGAGCCAAAAAAGCTTTCTGATTTAAATCCCGTCCTGTTGAGAAGATGGGAAACAGTTGGGTAAAGGTGACATAATCAGTCTGAGGCTTTGGTATCTTGCTAATCGGTTTTAGGGGTTTTTCTATGGCAATAGTTTGGGATGGGATGGATGGTAAATTAAGGAATGTCGTTACCTCGCACTCAAAGATGAATTTTGGACCATCGTGACCCAACTCAATCCGATCCCCTGAGTGCAATTGCTGACAACCCTGCAAATATTCGCCATTGACATAGGTGCCATTCACACTATCAAGGTCACAAATTTCCCAGCGGGGACAGCCATTTTTTAGAGGGGTCAGAGGGCTAATTACCGCATGACGGCGCGATACGCTGACGTAGCGATAGGGATCTAAGGAAATTTTACAGCTAGGGTCACGTCCAATGACGTTATCCTCTAATTCAGAAAGGGGTAGTAGGGCGAGTATCTCTTTGTTATCACTAGTGGAAAGCTGGCGCAGAAATCCACTGTAAACTTGACCAGTCATTGCTACTTTGGTCGTTATTGGTTATTCACACTCCCCATGCTAATCCGGCAGGGGATTCTAGTTTCAAGAACGTTTCTTTCCTTTGCAGATCTCTCGATCAACACAGATATAGGAAACATCCACCCTGTCAGCCATGCAAAGCGCGAGTGGGGGTTTTCTTTCCCCAAGACCGCGCTGCATCGCTCGCATACTTCCCAAATGCCCAACGGTCGCCTTAGCAGAGGCTTTGGATTACTTTGGCTGCATTAACATCACCAGGATAGTCATCAGTTGTCCAATCATTTTTGTATATCCTTGGATCCTAATCACCCACGGTTTCCGATGGTTTCTAGCAAAGGAATTGCACCACCAAACGAATTTCACTACTATTTTTGAAAATATCATTAGCCCTTGATATTCGCCCTAGCATCAAGCACCGCTAGGTAGAAAGAGAGACCACCAATAGGAATACTAGCAGCGAGGATAATTCCAGTCACCAACTTACCTAACTCGGGGTCACCATAGGAAAGTTCAAAAATTGAACCCACAGCCGCAATCCCAGCCACACAGGCAATCATCAAAAATAGAGCACTTTTTGGAGTCATCATAAGCTTTTTTGTTAAAGATTATTATCAGAAATCATAAGATTGAAATTAGCTGTGGGCCAATCAATTAGACCTAACCTCTAAGTAATAGGTCATATTTAGTGCGTTTTAGTATTTCTCATGCTTGGGTGTTAGTTAATTAAGCATTGAAGATTGACAATTGCCAATTTTAAATTTATACCGATCCGATAAACCCTATTATAAGTGATTAACCGGACTTCATATCAAGTTTATAAGAGCAGTCACAGTTCAGGAAATTGTAGAAAGTTAAGGGAGTATAAATATTACTGTGACTATAGCAACTGTGACTATAGCAATCGTAATTGAAAATTGAACAAGAACAGGTTGTTATAGTCTTTTCCATCACCCTATGACGACCTCACCAGAGGTTGCACAAATAAAATCAGATTGGTATAGTTATTTAATTGGTTTCACCGCTTGGGGTGAGAATCCGTGCTTATTCAGTTCTTCAGTCAAGGCTAGACCATTTTGCACCCGATCAACAAACATCACTCCTTTAAGATGGTCTATCTCATGCTGAATGACGCGAGATAGTAATCCATTCGCCTTTAAGGTTCTAGGGCGTCCGTTCTCATCCTTGTAGGCTACTTCAATGTCGTCTGGACGGGTGACATCTAAATATACACCGGGGATGCTCAAACAACCTTCCTGGCCATCACACGGGGTGCTACCAAAACTCTTGATTTCTGGGTTAATTAACACCAGCGGTGGGTTATCTTGGTTATTAGGTTCACAGTCAACCACAATTATTTGCTTATTAATCCCGACCTGAGGGGCTGCCAAACCGATACCATCTGCACTGTACATGGTTTGCAGCATTTGCTCAGCTAATTTCCGGATGTTCTGGTCTACTTTAGCAACCCGCTTGGCAGGCTGACGCAGGACGCGATCGCCTAGATAATGAATTGTTAATGGTGGATTCTCTAATTTTTTCTTTTCAACGATAAGTTCAGCAGTCATGGGGTTATCGACTTGTGAGTCAGGCTATGGTTAGGGTTAGACTAGAGCTGCTAAGGGATTAGAACACTCAACATACACATTCTTCAACAGAGTGCCTAAGACAGAGTGCCTAAGTTGGTCTATTATTATAGTCTTGCCTCGCTTTCTTAGTTTATCATGCCCCACGCCCCAAGAGCCTTCGCGCTGCGGTGCGACAAGGCGCTGCCTGAACCTCCTCAAGGGAACGCACACCAAGAGAGGGGATGGGGAGCGCGTTGCAATGATTTGATTAACTCTCCCTGGTCGCCCATAGGTGGGTATTATGTCAAAATCGTACGTTTCAAGTGATTTCTTGGTATCCCACAATTCTTTTACGCTGGAAACTAGCAGCTCTATCGATTAGAACCCAAAAGTAACACCAAGTCAGGGACTGATGTTTAAATTTCTCACTCAACTGGATTACCTGCTGCGGGAAACTTTCTTAGGTCTACAACGTGGCGGCTGGATCAACTGGGCGGCGGTTAGCACGGTGACTGTCCTATTGTTTCTCTTTGGTATAAGCTGGCAAGCCTCCTGGCAGTTAGGTGGGCTACTCAATCAGTTGGGGAATCAACTAGAAGTAGCTGTTTATCTCGAACCAGGGGCTGAGGCAGAAATGGTCTTACCAGCAGTTCAGAAACTGCCCAAGGTGATGGCGGTTCAAACCATTTCCAAAGAAAAAGCTTGGGCATCCTTGGTTGAGGAACTGGGAATTTCGGAGATTGCAGCTGCTACGGAACAGTTGGAAGGGAATCCCCTAGTGGATGAACTGAAGGTAAAGGTAAGCAAACCAAAGGATGTGCTAATTCTTGCCCAGCAGTTGTCACAGTTGCCAGGAATAGATCAGGTGCAGTATATGGATCAGACTCTCAAACAAATGCGACAGCTTCATCATGGTTTAGGCTGGGTGAGTCTGATCATTACTACCATTCTCAGTCTGACCGCAGTGGCAGTTGTCACCACCACAATGCGCCTGATTGTGATCGCAAGACGCCGGGAAATTGAGATTATGCAGCTAGTTGGGGCAACCAGATCCTGGATTTATCTGCCGTTCATGTTGCAAGGAATTACTTTTGGTGTAGCTGGGGCAGTCCTAGCCTGGGTTTTGTTGATCGGTCTGCGGCAATTTCTGACTAATCTGCTAGCGACTGGACCTGATTTTATCGAATTTATCGCTACAGTGGTACCACCGGATCCACTTAAAATTATTGTGCTACCCTTACTGTTGTTGATTCTGGGGGGTTCAGTGGGTTTGCTCGGTAGCTGCCTAGCTGTTAGTCTCGAAAGCATCGCTATCGGGAAATGAGGTTACCAAAATTTGGTCTAATTCTGGTATTTTGTCAGTGGTTAGTGTCATGGCAAGTGGTTAGAGTAACAGAGGACTGATGACCAATGACTAATGACTCACAGCTAATAACTAAGGACTACTTATGCGATCGCAATGGGAATGTTTTTTGCAAAATCAAGGGAGTTGGCATGGTTCCTTTACCACATTCTCACCAAAAGGGCAACAGTTAAAAGATATTCCCTCTGTGCTCACCATAGAAGGACTCGACGATAACCAAAAAATTCGTTTGACTCTTCGCTATCTGCCACCTGAACAAGCTATATTCAACCGAGTTCTGGAATACACCCATGTAGATCGCTATCTTATGTTCTTTGACACTGGTGCGTTTTCCCAAGGCGCACTACAGTGGGCTCCTTATTCCGAATTTGGGGCAGAATTTGGCTTGATTGAGGGTAACCGTCGTCTGCGGATGGTGCAACTGTATAACAGGGAGAGTCAGCTGAAACAGTTGACCTTAATTCGAGAAAAACTGGCGGGTACGGATACACCAGAACGTCCACCATTAACCTTGGAACAGTTGCTCGGAGAGTGGCGTGGAGAGGCGGTAACGCTTTATTCTGATTTGCGTACGCCTAACATCTATCCTACTCACCTTAAACTTCAGCATCATGAAAGTAACCGCTTAGTACAACAACTCACATTTGGCACAGGAGAATCATTAGGTACCATCACCTCTAGCGCTAAGATTGATGGCTCAATTCTGTATTTTGACGAGGGTGCTGTTTCTACTCAAGTCTTATTATTGCCCGATGGGGCATCGTCTACTTGTCCAATAATGGTTAAGCCAGGTCATTCTTTCTTCCTAGAAGTAGGTTGGCTGTGGCAACCTAACCAACGTCAGCGGCTGATTCGCTCTTTTAACGATAAAGGGCAATGGGTTAGTCTTACTTTGGTAAGAGAGCACAAAGTATCTTCTGGGCCTTATATAAAAGGATAAAAGATGAAGTATCAAGCATGAAGTATCAAGGATAAAGTATCAAGCATGAAGTAGGTGGGCTTGTTTACAACCCAGTCAATCTGAATCGATATTATATACAGCGTTTTTAAAGGAGATGTGAAATTAGGATTGATGGATAAAGATAACTTCGGATCAGTAGGAAAGAAATACAAGTATTTTTTGATGTTATGAGCAATCAAAGATTTGGTTTGGAAATGCTATATAGCATTTTAATTTTAAATATAAACATAGCGGTGCGACCCAAGGGCGCGAGCAATCCCTCGCGCCCTTGGAGGCGCGCACCGTGGATTGATCTAACAAAGTGATGCAGCGCTATTCCCTATTCTAACTCAACTAGCCCTATAGCTTGTTTAACCTGTTAAGTGGTTAAAGTTGCGCCTACGTTTTTTTTGTTTCTATTCCACAGCGGTAACTACCAACTTACGTTAAAGTTGTAAATTTTTGTATCAAAATTCAAAATTATGGATTGAATATGAAATAAAAGTGGTATAATCCCCAGAAATTTCAGTCAGATCCAAAAAACTTGTTCAAATTTGCCCCATAGGGAATATGGATTGGTAAAGATGACCTATAAAGGTAGCTTAGAGATTCTCAAAGAGACTAGTCGGACTTTTTATATTCCAATTAGTACTCTGCCTAAAGACCTTCAAGAAGCTGTCGCTTCTGCCTACTTATGCATGCGTGCAATTGATGAAATCGAAGATCATCCTCAACTTGGTAAGTCTACCAAAGCAGCGCTGTTAAGAACAATTAGCTTAAACCTACAAACAATGGGCAGCAGTTATAATGCTAGTTCTACTAATAGTTATACTAATGATGAACTTCTTGCAGTTTTAAGTAAATATGAAACACTTCCAGAGGTAACAACTCGTATTGGTGATTGGGCAATTCTAGCACCAGAAACCATTGCACCTCGAATTTGGGAAGCAACTTCAGCAATGGCAGATAGAATGGCTTACTGGGTTGAGTGCGGTTGGAAGATTCGTACAGAGGGTGATTTGAATGGCTACACTTTCAGTGTTGCTGGTTCTGTAGGATTATTACTTTCTGATTTGTGGGCTTGGTATGATGGAACCCAAACCAATCGTCACCAGGCAATTGGTTTTGGTCGAGGCTTACAGGCAGTTAACATTCTACGTAATCGAACTGATGATTTGACACGTCACGTGGATTTCTTTCCCCAGGGATGGAGTTCAGAAACTATGCAAAGGTATGCCCGTAGAAATCTTTCTTTAGCTGATGCCTATACTAACGCTCTTCCCAAAGGTCCAGCTAGAAATTTTTGTCAAATTCCTCTTGCTTTGGCTCATGCAACACTTGATGTTTTAGCTCTCGGACAAGCTAAACTTAGTCGTGAGGCAGTGATTGGTATTGTTGAGAAGTTGACTGTGAGGTAGTGCTAGATCTTAAGGTTCAATCGCTTTGCTACCAGTCAAAATTATAAATTAAAAATTCAAAACTACCCCATAAATTAATTCAGGAGCTTTTATCCGGTGGAAAAAATTCAAAATTAGAAGACTATTCATTTGAAATTTTGAATTTGGCATTTTGAATTTAAAAATGCTCAAGTCCCCATGACCAATTATCCATTACCCGAGAAGGGAATGATAATTAGTCAACCGGATTTGGCATGATATTTCTTTCCCGGTGCCCTTGACCTAGGTGAATTAAATTCGCCACGGGTCGCACCGCACTTTCCCCGAATTCGCAATAAAACTTATTATAAGTTAACTATAAGTATCACCAGAGTAGAGAAATCTTTACCATAAAAACTACCCATAATTTGTTATCCGGAATAGACTTAACTCATATTGAAGTATAAATCTAGAGGCTTTAAAAAGCCTGAGTCGATAGTAAAGAGGTAAGACCTATGGATAGCGAACTGAGCCAAGTTCTATTACTGGTGTTGATTTTTTCTATTTCCTGTATGATTTTGTCTCCGGTGTTATGGTGGATTCTGCCAGACAGAAGCATCAATAACGCCTAACCAGACTTTGCCAAAACCAAGCCAGTAAGCAGGTTTAGATGACATCAGTCTCAATCAAAATGTATTATGAACCCACCAAGCACAGGTGGGTTCACTAGAAAAAAACTGGTATGATACCTCGCCCCTTGTGGCCAATTTGTGAGTCAATTTTTCTACAAAATATTTTTTGCATCTCCTGCCCTTGGGTCAAACTTTTTGTAAAATTTCGTTAAGACCTGCAACGAATCGTTCAATACCTTCTGCTGCAGTTTCCTTTTGCAAAGCACCATAAGCAAGCCTGAGGTAACACCCGTCCTCAATACCAAAGGCGCTACCTGGCATCACAGCTACCCGATGTTCCCGAATCAGTCTCTGTACCAACTCAAAAGCATTCAACTGAGTATCCACTTTTAGGAAAACATAGAACGCTCCATCCGCAGAACCAATGGTACACAAACCCTCTAGACGTTTCAGGGAGTTCAATACCACCTGTCTTACAGACGCGATCGCATTAATATGAGGTTGACAGTAATCTTTTCGAGTACTCAATGCCCCTAAAGCCGCATACTGAGAAATGACTGGGGGACAAATTAGGATTGTATCCTGAACCTTTTGAATTGCTTCAAACAAGTGTTCTGGAATAATCATGTAGCCAATCCGCCAACTGGCAAAACCGTAGGCTTTGGAGAGACTGTAGAGAGAAATAGTGTGTTGACTACTTTCGGGAAAGGCACCTGGAGAAAAGTGTTTTACCCCGTTGTAGGTAAAATACTCATAAGCTTCATCACTGATGTGGTAAATTCCGTGATCGCCACAGAGTTGATTTACCTGACGCAATGCCTCTTCGGAATATACCGCCCCAGTAGGATTATTAGGTGATATGGTCACTACTGCCTTGGTTCTGTCGGTAATAGCCTGTGCGATCGCGAACGGATTTAGCTGGTAATTATCATCGGTTGGCACCAGCACTGGATCACAACTAGCCATCTTAATCGCCATTTCGTGGTTGAAATAGTAAGGCCTTTGAAGAATAATCTCGTCCCCGGGAGTGGTAATTGCCAGAATCGCGTTCATAAACGCCATGTTGCTTCCTGCGGTGACAACGATGCGGTTGGCGGAGAAGATCTCAATTTTGTTATCAGTTTGCAGTTTTGCCTCAATTGCCTCTCGCAAAGTCGCAATTCCCTGTACCGGTTTGTACTTATGATTACCTGGTAAGCTGTAGAATTCACGCAACATTGCCATTGCCTCTGGAGGGGGATCATAATATACCACCCCCTGTCCTAAGGATATTGTGTCAGGATATTTACGGATCAGTTCGCCAACCATGGGAATGACTGGCAACTGCACCGCCTCCATGCGGGAGGTCAGGGTTTTCATGGTTTCTTCTTTTTTTTGAGTGAAGGTACCCGTGGTTCATACTAGCGAATCTCATACCAAATCCGCTTGGTCATTACCCCTTTATAAAAATCGACCAAATCTTTTTATCCCAGGAATATAGGGCTATGCGGATCAGGGGGGTATGGGAACAGGATTTGGTATCAGCAGTTAATCGAGATAAAAAAAAACTGAATTTTTCTATTGCTTCAGTATTGTGTTGCTATCCTTAAAGGCGTTGTTTACTTTTCCTTTAATAAAAGTTATGTTAATTATATTTAAATATTTTTGTATTAATTTTTGTTTGTTTTTAATTCGGTATTACTAAAAAAAATTTAAAAAAATCTAAAAAAAGAGATAACCAATCCCATTACTTTTGATAATCTAATAATCTGTGGAAATTGATGGGATAAACTGGTAGTTATCCATAGATAGCCATGAAGAGAACTACTGGGGGGGCGACATGCAAGCTGAAATCATTACTAGGTAATAATTTCAGCTCATAAGTAACAGAAAGATACATGCTGTTTTGGGCTGACATTGCACCTAGTTATAAGGGTTTAAGCTTCCAGAAAGCGATGCAGTGGCCTCACGGGGAGGCAGTGCGGTCAAAGGAGGCAGCGCGGTCAAAGGAGGCCACCCCATGAGCGACTGCCGTTCCACGGGGCAAACAGCGGTGCGGACGCAGGTTCCGTACACAGACCCATGCGCCATGAGCAACTGCCGTGGTTTTCCCCACTCGCGCTTTGCATGGCTGACAATGAATCCAGGGTCAATTTCGGACTGTATCTTGCCTGAGTTATTGGCATCAAAGCCTTATATAGTCGGCTTTTCAGAGCTTATATAACCCCCTCAGCTAGAACTAATAGTTTTCTTAACCTTAACTGGGCACGAAAATTTGAGGAGAGTGCGATGAGCGATCCTAATAGAGAAATGGAGATGCGATCGGCACAACCATTAGCTGAACAGCCAGTCCAGGATCAAGTTGACCAGGCGAAGACAGAGGCCCGTAAGGAAGAAGTTATCGACATTTACGAAGATTTGCTCACCACGATCTGGAACCGGATTATGCCGACCTTAGGTAGAGTGACAGTAGTGTCGATTATGGAAAGATCTCTAGCTTTGACAGCGGAAAAATATCCCCTGATTGGCTACATAGAATCAAGTGCCGAGGGAGTTTCGTTTGAGGTGTTTCGCCAAAAGGTTTCACCAGAACAACGGTTGTTAATTCGTGAGGCGCTCAAAGAGTTAGTCACAACCCTAATCGATATTCTAGCCATCTTGACGGGCGACATTCTAGTCAGACAATTACTCAAGGAAATTGAAGGGAAAAAACTTATATGATCAGGCCTCGGACAAAGCCCTTAGGTAAACTGCCTACTAGTATTCCTGGTCTAGACTCGATTCTCGCTGGTGGTATTCCGGAATTGTCCATTAACATCATCACTGGGCCACCCGGATCTGGTAAGACGATCTTTACCCAGCAAATACTATACACCAATGCTAGTACAGAGCACAAAGCCCTTTATCTAGTCACCCTATCTGAACCTTCAGTCAAATTACTGCACTACCTACAAAAGTTTGATTTTTTTGACCCCAGTAAGGTAGGTACTGCAGTAATTTATCTCGACATCGGCGAGATTATCCGAGAGCAGGGTCTAACAGAAGCGATCGCTGCCATTATTAATTACGTAAAGGAGTATCGACCTGCGCTGATCGGCATTGATAGCTTTAAAGCTATTCATGATTTGGCAACGGATCCCGTAGAAGTACGTAAGTTTGGCTACGACCTCTCAGTGCGTCTGACCACTTGGGGAGTAACAGCTTTTTTAGTAGGGGAATACACTGACGAAGAAATTAAACATCAACCCATCTTTGCCATCGCCGATGGGATTATTCGTCTGCAAAATCAGCCTCTGGGGTTACACTACCAGCGTTATTTAGATGTGCTCAAACTCAGGGGGGAAAATTATTTTACCGGGTTGCACCCCTTTGAAATCAGTAAGACTGGCATAGAAGTTTATCCCCGGATTAAGATGCTGGAAAACTTATCGAAGCAGACCCAGGCCAGCCAAAACAAACTTTCCACTGGCATACCTGAACTGGATAGGATGTTAGATGGGGGATTGCAGCATAGCACGGCAACTATGGTTGCTGGAGGCGCAGGCACTGGTAAAACCTTGATGGGACTTCACTTCATTGTGGCTGGAATTCTCCAAGGGGAGCCTGGAGTAATTGTTACCTTTCAAGAAAATCCCCAACAGCTCAAAG
Organism: Moorena sp. SIO1F2; assembly: GCF_010672755.1. Lineage (NCBI taxonomy): Bacteria > Bacillati > Cyanobacteriota > Cyanophyceae > Coleofasciculales > Coleofasciculaceae > Moorena > Moorena sp. SIO1F2. The sequence goes on along the minus strand of NZ_JAAHFV010000049.1, from coordinate 14,960 downwards.
CCATTGCCCTGTCCTTAGGTTGGGATTTAGAGGCCATGGAAAAGCAGGGAATGCTAGTGCATCTGTATGATTCTCCCGTAGAACTACAGCCGGATATCCATGCTGCTAAGGTGAAAGCTGTTGTAGACAGGGTTAAGGCTGGCCGGATTATGCTTGATTCTCTCAAGGATATTGAGATTGCCACCCCAAATAAGGTTCGCTACAAAGACTATATTTACTCCTTAGTGAACCAGTTTAAACTTCAAGGTGTGACCACCATCGTAACCAACGAAATTGGGGAGCTCTTCGGACCGTTTCAGTTGAGTGAACATGGCGTATCCTTTGTGGTGGATAATGTTATCCTCTTGCGCTATGTAGAACTATCCGGTCGCATTGGACGAGCCATAAACATTATGAAGGTAAGGGGAGCGCCCCACAGCAAAGAAATCCGGTTTTTTGAAATTACCTCAGATGGAATTCGCATCGACGAGGTGATTCAAGCTCAAACTGGTGTGCTGACTGGAATGCCTGTCTTTAATAATAATTACTTCAATGACAATGGCTTTAAGGAGTTGCTTAACCAGAGTCGTAATATCATGGAAATCTTGCAGGGGGTGGAGGAGATGGACATCAATCAATTAGCAAATCGCACTGGATTCAGCCCTCAAGAGTTGCTCCATGAGTTAGAGAATCTGAAGCAGCAGGGTATGGTAATTACCTGGGAAAGTCAGAATACAACCTATTACAAAGCTACGATTTGATTGATGATTTTGATTGATTATTAGTTAAATTACCACTAATGACTAATGAATAATGGCTAATGACTAATGCCCAAAATCAAATTAATGCCTACAGGAGTGCCAAATCTGGATGCAGTTTTGGGCGGTGGCTTTCCCATCTACTCATTGAATATCTTGGCAGGGGCTCCTGGCACTGGCAAAACAATTTTGGTGCAGCAGATTCTGTTTAACACTATCAAGCACCAACCCCATAAGAGAGCTCTTTACCTCAGTACCCTTTCCGAGCCAACCCTTAAGGTGGTGCGTTATATGCAGCACTTCCAATTCTTCGATGCTCAAGTATTTGGTGAGCAGGTGATCTATAGTGATGTCGGTTCATTCTTAATTGAACAACCGATGCCTAGGTTGGCAGATCATATAGTGGGTTTGGTCAATCAACATCAAGCAGAAGTTATAGTCATTGACTCTTTTAAGGCCATTGCTGACCTGACCGAAAAAAGTGGTGACTTCCGCCGTTTTTGCTACGAACTATCGGTTCGCCTCGCCAGTGCTCGTTGCACGACTTTTTTAGTGAGTGAATCCGATCCCTCTCAGATTAACTACAGTGCAGAATTTGCTTTGGCTGATGGCATCATTTACCTTTCGACCCATGAGGAGGCAGGGGAGCAACGCCGTTGGTTACAGGTTCATAAATTACGGGGTCTGGCACCGTATATGGAACCATTTCCCTTTGTGATCACTAATGTGGGGGTGCGGATTCTCAGCCCTACCCTAACCCTCAGGCAAAAGTCGGTGAGTTGGTCAGTTCCAGCAGGGCGTATGGTGATGGGAATTCCGGGTTTGGATCAACTGTTGCGGGGAGGTATCCCCTACGGTCGTTCAATCATCCTCTCGGGAGTTGCTGGCACTGGTAAAACTACCTTTGGCCTACAGTTTCTCATGGCTGGAGTTGACCGAGGGGAAAAAGGCTTGCTCTTTTCTTTTGAGGAAACCCCCTCTCATCTGTCCCAGATGGCAGCCGGTTTTGGTTGGGACTTAGAACGTCTGATTCAACAGGAAATGCTGCGCATTGTCTTTGTTACCCAAACTAACATCCGGGTTGAAGAACACCTAGATCAAATTGCTCAGGAAATCGCCTCCTTCCAGCCTCAACGTTTTGTGGTGGATTCAATATCAGTCTTGTTCTACAAAGTCAATAACCGAGCCATCCAGCGAGAAAAAACCTTCCAATTAGCAACCCTGATGCAACAAATCGGTGGAGTGGGTATCTTTATCTCAGGTATCCCTGCTCATGAAACTGGACACCTATCCAGCTTTGGTGTGGAAGAAACCATTGTCGATGGCATGATTGTGCTATCAAAAGAACTGGTTGGTCGTAGACGCGATCGCTATCTAGAAGTATTTAAAATGCGAGCATCTGACCATGTCTGTGGTTCTCACCGCATGGCAATCACAGAAAACGGTATTGAGATATTGTACAGTGCCAGCCAAATATCTCCCCCCTCAACCACCGAATCATTAAAATTTATTGAGGATGCTCCCTATTTAGTGTTTGGGTCACTCGAAAAATTGCTCCCAAGCCAAATCCCCTATAACACCGCTTGCTTGGTGGAGGGCGCTCCCGGACTGGGTAAGAGTACCCTAGCCTATCAGTTTTTGCTCTCAGGCTTGCATCGCCAAGAATCAGTGCTATATATTAGTGCCGATATTCCCAGACAACAAGTTTATCAAACCCTCCCAAGTTGGGGATTGCTCCCTGACCCCTACCTGGAAACAGGGCAGTTGGTGATCCTCGATACCTTTAGTCCCATGGTAGAGACATTGCCAACAACCTCTGTACACCTGAATCTGAATGACCCGGAGATGCTTTTGCTCAGGATTGCCCAACAGCTCGAGCAGATGCCTAAACCCTGTAGAGTAATCTTTGACTCCCTCACGCCTCTATTAATCAGCTGTACTCCTAGAGAGTTTATTAAGCTGGTCTACCGCAAAAATCGCCAACTCCGTCAGCCTGATGTGGCAGTGTTAGATATTTTTGCTCAGGACGGCATGGAAAAAAGCGATCTCTACAATTTACTGAACCTTTATGATGTCGTAGTAGACCTTTATTCACCTGACTGGGATGAAATGAATAATGGAGCAGACATTGGCTACAAAAATTGGCTGCGAATTAGTAAAATTCGTGGCGCTAAGGCAGATCAGCGTCCCTACCCTTACAGTATCTCCCCCACTAAGGGGATTGTGATTGATAGCACGGCTAATTCATCCCTAACCTAAGAGGATGAGGGTATTCTTCCTCCTCTCAAACTCTCCCCTTTCGATAAATCCAGTTCATTTGAGTACTTTTCCACTGCCATTCACAACTAGGGTTCTGTCCATTTAAAGCCAGATGGGAGGACAAAGGCATACATGCATAGCTTGGAGGATTCGAGTACATCTACCAAGGGTGTCTATGGTGTGAAGTTAGTTTAACTTAAACTAAGAGACGGGATATCTGGTCATATCTCGGCTGGTCAATTCCTTAATTTATCAAAGCTAACCTGAAGTTTAATACTTGAAGTTGCCGGTGGAAACCTTAAGGCTCAAGGTAACAAACATTCCAGTTTTTCAGTAATTGATCCCAGGAATTGTTTCAGACTTCAGACTTTAGATTTTCCAAATCTCAAGTTCCCCTAATCCTAGATTACCCCAATGGTTCAACAACCCAAGCTTGACTATTCCGTTATCTGGGTCAACCGCATGGCAGATATTCCCCAATCCCCTTGGGATGACCTTGCCCAACCCCTAAAAACCCCTTTTTTGGAGTGGGAGTGGTTGAATAATATTGAAACATCTGGTAGTGCTACTGCTAAAACCGGTTGGTTGCCCAATCACCTAACGGTCTGGCGAGATAGACAGCTGATCGCTGCTGCACCTATGTATGTCAAAGGTCACAGTTACGGAGAGTTTGTCTTTGACCAACAGTGGGCGGATTTGTCCTACCGCTTGGGCATTTCCTACTATCCAAAGTTGTTGGGTATGACACCATTTACCCCAGCAGTAGGCTATCGGTTTTTAATGGCACCAGGAGAAGATGAAGATGAACTGACACAGATAATGGTCAGTGCTATCGATCATTTTTGCGATCGCAATCATCTGTCTGGTTGTCACTTCCTCTTTGTTGACCCCGATTGGCGACCAGTAATTGAACGCAATGGTTTTAAGGGCTGGCTACATCACAGCTATATTTGGCAAAACCAAGGCTTTAGTAGTTTTGAGGATTACCTAAAGGTCTTTAATGCCAATCAACGCCGCAATATTAAACGAGAACGTAAGGCTGTAGCCAAAGCAGGTCTAACCCTGAAAATCTTAACGGGGAATGACATTGAAAAATCCTTGTTTCCCTTAATCTACAGCTTCTACAGCAGCACCTGCGATAAATTTATGTGGGGTAGCAAATATCTCACGCGCCAGTTTTTTAAACAGTTGTATCCTAACTACCGTCAGCGAGTGGTACTAATGGCTGCTTATCGGGAGGAGGATGACCAAAAACCAGTGGGAATGTCCTTTTGTATCAATAAGGGCAATCATTTGTATGGTCGTTATTGGGGCTGTTTTCAAGAATTTGACTGCCTACATTTTGAAGCCTGTTACTATGCACCAATTGAGTGGGCAATCGACCAGGGCATCACCATGTTTGACCCTGGTGCTGGTGGGCGTCACAAGAAGCGTCGTGGCTTCCCAGCAACTGCTAACTATAGTGTTCATCGATTCTATGATAAACGCTTTGACCGGATTTTTCAAAACTATATCGATGAGGTTAACTTAATGGAACTTGAGGAAATTGAGGCTATTAATCAAGATTTGCCCTTTACCAAGCGCGAGATTACGTTTGAGATTCCGGATTGATGAGCAGTTGAGGAGTATTTTGAATCAACGACCTTAGGCACAAAGCACAGATCAGATTTCCCAGATGTGGCTTGACACAAGGTCATGGAGTGTGGTAATATTACGAATTCGTAGCAGACAAATCAGGTATTGCTAAGCCGAACTACAACAATAATGAATGAGTAATTTTCGCCAATGCTCACCCTATGACTTGCTAGCTCTGGCTGTGGATGAAGCGTCGGAGGGAAGACACGCCGCCGCATTGCGTTATATGACCATGGCCGTAGAGCGTTCTAAGCTTCCAGAATACGCTAGTGACGCTCAAACCTTTATTCGGTTGCACAAAGCCACAGGGACTTTAGTACAAAGCTGCCTATCCAGCTCTGACGAAGACAATCCAGCTAGGCTTTTCTTTATCTTAGACAAGGGACGCAATGCGATTCGGATTGGTTACACTACTAACCCCAATGGTAAGATTAGAGGGCTTGAAACTAAGAGTGTAACCACTTTAGAACTAATAAAAATTATCCCAGGAAGTGCTAAGATGGAAACAGAATTTCACAGAAAGTTCCAACATCTTAGGATTTCTGGGGAATGGTTTGATGCGACTCCAGAAGTGATGAGATATATATCATCTCTTTGAGTTGGTAATTGGTAATTGGTAGTAAGCATTCAGCTATCAGCTATCAGCTTATGTGCTACGCACACGCTACGTGAACAGCTATTGAATAACAGAGTTAAGCATTCGTTTAATCTCAGTTAAGTCTGCTGACAGCTGAAGGCTGACAACTGACAGCAGAATACTTAAGAAAAACCTTGGTAGAAAAAGTAGGTAACCATCGGCACAACTGTAGCAACAACCAAGATCACTACAACCCAAAGGGTAGCATTGCTCTCTTGAGTTTCTTCTGCACTCTTAAAGTTGCCAGCAATGTTGATTTCTTCTTCAACTACAGGAGGACCGGGATCAGGTTCGCCAGATAAAACAGCTACTATGCGATCGCTTACATCTAAGAAACCCTGATTATACTTGTTACCATCCCGCAGCGGCACCTGTAGGGTTTCAGAAGCCACACTTTCAGCAATGTCATCGGACATAATTTCCTTAACGGCATTGCCAGTAACGATAGCACTGTTATTGGTGACAGTATTCAGCACTATCAAGGTTTGATTAGCTTGGTCTTCTGGAGTATTATACCATTTTTCAAACAACCCTTGGGCAAAAGTTGCTGCTGTTTCACCATAATCTAGGCCATGGACAGTGACCAGTCTAACTTGATTGCCTGTTGCTTTCGCTAAATCCTCTAAGGATTGAGTCAACTTGCCTTCTGTAAAGCGAGACAGAACCTCTGACTTGTCAATTACCCAAGTTGGTTCTCCAGCGCTAACATTAGGCATTTGATAGACATTGATGGCATTGGCTGGTGCTGCAATTATTCCGCTTGCTAACAAGATAGCTAAAAGAGGGATAATTAGGGATTTTATGTATTTGCGTTGGTTGTGTAGTTGGTTGAGGAGCTGTTTCATAAAAAACCTGACAACAAAGCAAAATTGGCTTTTCCCCAAAATACTATAGAACTGCCAATCAACCTAATCTTATTTATGGACAAGATCATGGTATTTAGTGAAACTGCTAACATGTCACCAGTCAGGTCTAGCCAATGGAACCATGTTAAACTATGACCCGTTACAATACCTTCCGAGTTCAGAAGAATTACCCTCTTCTGATGAAACCCCTGTGGATAATGAACTGCAAGATACCATCCCTCACTTATTGAAATCGATTTTATCGATAATCTGGTCAGAGCGCAGGGATTGGTTTTTTGGTATAGATATGGGATACTATTACCATCCCAAACAGTCAGCGATAGTGCCTGATGGGTTCCTCAGTTTAGGAATACAAAGATGGAAAACTCGCCCTAAGGGTCGTCAGGGACGTTTAAGTTATGTACTTTGGGAAGAAAATGGTGTTGTCCCAATTCTCGCGATCGAGATTGTCTCTCAAACCTATAACGGCGAGTATGACCAGAAAAAATTAGACTATGCTGACTTAGGGTTCTTATATTATATTATTTATGATAGCGATAACTATCAACCTCATAAAGGGGAGAGCTTTGAAGTACATCGCTTGGTAGATGGGGTGTATGTGGGTCAACCAGGGAATCCGGTCTGGATGCCAGAAATTGGTCTAGGCATAGGTACAGCAGAAGGAACCTATCTTGATTGGACTAGGGAGTGGTTGTATTGGTACGACCAAAATGCTAGACGGTATCCCTCCGAAAATGAGAGAACTCAACAGGCTGAGCAACGGGCTACTCAAGCTCAACAAGCTGCTAATCAAGCTCAACAAGAGCTTGAAGCTTTGAAGTCTCGACTCAAACAAATGGGAATCAATCCGGATCAGCTTTTGGATTGATCACCTTTGATACCAAGTTGCGGTCAAAGCAACAACTTTCTCTTCTCCCAATCTCCCCATCTCCCCATCTCCCCATCTCCCCATCCAACCAATTTCGGTATCAACTCTGTTTCTCTACCACCTGACCCATATACATCCCCCACAACTGGGCAGCTTGGCTACTACTGCCACTAGTAGGAGAATTATTGTCATTGCCTAACCAAATCCCTGTAACGATCTGATGCTTGGGAATAAAACCGATAAACCACAAGTCTACATTTTTATCAGTAGTACCGGTTTTTCCCCCTTCTCCTTGACCAATCCGGGCACTGCGACCGGTGCCACTGGTGACTACACCCTGAAGCATTTCTGTCATGGTGTTGGCTACCGCTGGTGAAACCGCTTGCTTGTTGATAGTTGGCTGATCAGCGAAGTTGTAGATTACTCGACAGGTTTGGTAGTCTTGGTTATCGGTGCAATCACTACTGTCGAGAATTCTGACAATACCATGGGGACGATACCACATCCCTTGATTTGCGATCGCACCATAGGCTCCAGTCATTTCTAACAGAGTAACCTCACTTTGACCTAAGGCTAAACCAAACACAGGATCGAGTTTTGAGCTAATACCTAACCGTTGCGCCAGCCGTACTACTCTATCTAAACCAGCATCTTGAGCTACCCTGATCGCTACCGCATTTTCCGATTGAGCCAAACCAGCATACATATCAATATCAGTAGAATCTCCAGACCGCTCACAACGTCTAATCCGTTTAATCCCAGAGCAGGAGTAGGTTTTGCTTGGTAAAATCCCTTTTTCTAAGGCAGCAGCATAGGCAAAGAGTTTAAAGGTTGAGCCTGGTTGACGCTTGGCTTGGATAACGCGATTAAACTGGCTTTTTTGGTAATCGGCACCTCCAACCATGGCTAGAATCTCGCCATTACTGGTATTGAGGCTTGCGATCGCTCCCTGGGAAAATCCTAAGCGGCTACCAGTATTTTTGACATAGTCCCGTAGAGCTGCTTCAGCTTTGGCCTGAGACTCGGTATCCACAGTAGTTTCTACAATAAAATTACCTTCCTTAGCCAACTCTTTGCCCAGTAACCTCCTCAATTGCTGGAAAACGTAGTTATAGAAATAGGGTGCCTTGGTGCTAGAAAGAATTTGTCGGGCTTTCGGGCTAACTTCAATCCGCGATCGCCTAGCTCGATTAGCTTCTTCTCGACTAATCATTCCCAAAGCGTGCATCCGGTCAATCACCCGATTCCGTAATTGTAATGAGGTATCATAATTCTGGATCGGGTTATAGCTATTGGGTGCTGGTAAACTTGCTACCAGAGTTGCGGCTTCTTGGATATTCAGATTAGCTGCTGATTTGTCGAAATAAAATTGAGCAGCATCTTCAAAACCAAATGCTTCTATACCCAAGTAAACTCGGTTTAAGTAAGCCTTTAAGATCGCGTCCTTACTGTAAACTGTCTCTAACTTCAGGGCAATTATTGCTTCCCGCACTTTCCGGTCTGCGGTATTGGCTCGACCGACATACTCCGGAAATAGGCTTCGTGCTACCTGCTGAGTGATGGTACTAGCACCTTCGCGAATGCCTCCCCCTTGAAGATTCCGCACCACAGCTCGCATAATCCCATAGGGGTCTACTCCAAAGTGCCAGTAAAAGCGGCTGTCTTCTGAAGCAATCACTGCTTTCGGTAAATATGGGGAAAAATCCGATAACCTCCTAAGTTCTCGGTGAGCATCGGTCCTGGGTTGCCGTAGGGGGATTTGGTCACGAGAGTAAACAATTACAGGACCTGTGACTCCCTCTGGTAAAGGCCTGACTGATGGTGCTTTGATGGTTTGAAATCCAATTAGTAATACCACTAAAGCAATTAAGCCACCGATGCCATAGAGAAAGTAACGAATTCCTTGGATATACCAGGGGGGAGGATAGACGTACTGTAGCTCAACTGATGCAGCTAGTTCTGGTGGTCCGATGGTAAGGGTGTCTCCGTGATACAGAAGCAAGGAAGAAAGTCGGCGTCTGCCACGATAGATACCATTGGTAGAGTTTTGGTCTTTTATGATAAACCTACGCCCACGCCTACCATACCGTTCTAGGGACAGATGAACTTGACTGACTACTGGGTTGCGAACGATGATGTCACAGGATTTGGAACTGCGCCCGAGTACGTAACGGTCCCCAACCAGGGGATAGACATCGGATTTGTTGGTATTAGCGTCTTGCACCCAAAGTTCCGGCACTCTAGCATTAGGCTTTAGTGCTACTGCTTGAAGATTGACCTTCGCATGAATGGTCTGTACTACCTGAGTTAGCTGACTAAGTATGGTTTTTGGTGGTTTGGAGGGTGGTTGAGAACTCATGGTTGTCAGCGATAAGCGATTCTTGGGTGCTTATTGAACCATTCTAATCGCTCTAGCAATCAGCTCTTTTTCCCTGTTCCCGATTCCCGATTCCCGATTCCCGATTCCCGATTCAGGGACTAGCGGGAAAACTTCCACCAATAAAGTGAATATCACTAAAGGTTTCGATCCACAAACGAGCGCCACAATCGAGTGGATTATCTGGGTTATAGACAATCTTACATGGACCAAGGATTTCCACTTCGTTGCCGTAGAGATTGGTACCACTGCGTTTTACTGAAATCACTGGCTTGCGGTCTTGAGGGCTTTTCTTGATATTCGAGCCAATGTGATTACGGTTGACATTAATCTTGGCTAAAGCGGGAGGACGACTAGTGCGCCATTTCCCCTTCGGTCCACGAGACCCTTTGGTAATTTGTGGCAAATGGTTGAACAGAGGGATAATCCAGAATTTCCCAGTTTTATAAGCACCCCGCACCCGACCCTTCTCTAGGAGTTGGCGCAATCGTCGAGAGGAAATTCCTAATAGAGATGCCGCTTCAGTAGTTCCAACGCACTTGTTCATGAGTGGAGTGTTTTTAACTCTTCCTATACTACTAGTTTAATATATAAAAGGAAAATTGGCAACTTTTTTAGGAAGCAGGGAATAGGGATGAAAGTAGCTAAAGTGTGGTAAGTGTGGAGAGGGTAGGGGTGAAGTCAAGTGCTGTGGTGTCCACTATTAGCGACTGCGTCAATACCGGAATAGTTAAAAACTTGGGAAGAAAGGAAACAGGGAATAGGGATAAAAGTGTGGTAAGTGTGGAGAGAGTGGGGGTGAAGTCAAGTGCTGTGGTGTCCAGTATTAGCGACTGGGTCAATATCGGAATAGTTATAAAATTGGGAATCGGGAATGCGATCGCTTTTAGCGGAAGCTTTGCTTGATCGCGTAGCGTGACGGAATGGGCATGTTGGTGGAACGGGCATCTTGCCCGTTTCATTTTCCAGGCGGGCAGGATACCCACTCATTTGAAGATTCAGCAACGTCAATCAAACAGCCCTACTCCTAAGGATGAGGTGATTAGTCATAGCTCATCTCTCTACAATCTATTTGTAAAGCTATTGGTGATCGTTAACAAGCATATTTTTCCACCATAGAACTGCTTAATAGTCAGAAGGCATCTCAACAATTTCGTGATTCCCTTTGTAGTTAACAAGCTCGTCGGTATCTATTGGACAAGTAGTAATGTTGTCTGTATGTATCCAACCAGGGATAGGGGCATTCACAAAGGTGAAACCGTTAACCTGAAAGTCTAAAACTTCAATAAGTTGATATCTGTCAAAATAGGTAACGACTTCTGATGAATACGGCACAAACCCATCTAGTACTACTGCATCCTGATGCAGTATCTGGCGGCATTTCAACATACTTACCATACTGTTTGGATCTGGATGGGAAACAATAGGGCGCGATTGGGATGTTAGTAAGGTTATAGTGGTTGCTGCTAATCGGAAAATTTTGGTTAATTCCATAACCCATATTGATGACTTACACTATAGACTTCGCAACTAGTGCCAAATCGTCAGTAGGATTTGTGATATTTATCCCATCTCTCAACCACTCAAACCGAAAGTTAAGTATATAGCGTTTGTATCATCGGTTGTGAACATACTCCCAAAGGCCAAGAATCAACAGGCAACAGGGGTTCGAGATTATCAGTTTTATTGTCGAATAAAAAAAGAGCATATAGGTTTACATGCCAAATACAAACGCTATATGATATGAAATGCGTGGGTAATTGGTTAGTTTTTGTTTAGTCATTTTAATCTAATTCTGCCAAAATTAAAGATTTAATTTTTTTGAGTTTTTGTATATCGGTAAATACACGCCACATCTGATTTGGTTTGTAATTTTTGTTTAGGTAGTCTTCAAGTAATTGAATTATTTGGTTTGTTAAATCAGATAATTTATTGTTTTTGTAATCATTAAAATCCCTTTCACTTGTTTCAATATCACAAAGGTTTTTTGGTAGTTTTTGGTAAACCAGATGTAAAATAAATAAATTTCCGTGTTTTACTAAAACTTTTTTTGTTTTAATATCTTTCATTATTGATTCAATCTCTCTTTTTATGTCTATTTTTCTATATAAATCTATAGCTGTTACCTTATTGTTAAATATTGTTGTATAAGGATGTTTTGAGGGATTAGACCATAATTTAGTGATATCTTGTTTAGCCATTATCATTAATTGAATATTACTGTGAGCACATGCTAAAGCTACAGTTGCTTCTGTTAATTCGTAATTTTCATGATTGAGTTCAAATGTTTCGGCTGTTCGTTTATAGTGATATTTTTTATTAATAGTTCTTAATTCTTTATACAATCTTTCTTGTTCACTATCTAAAGCTATAAAATCTCTATATTCTATTTTATTTTGGGTGTTGGTTGTACGAGTTACTTTTTCTCCAAAATCCTCTTCGCATTTTTCCAAAGAAATAAATCGAATTAATATTTCGCAATTTTCTTCAATTTCATCTTTTTTTTCCTCTGATGAATTTTCATATAAAGTTCCTATACATCCAATGGTTTGAGCCCCGTTGACAATACTAATTTGTTCAGCACAAAAATTAGCTGTATCTCTTGTTTTTCGACGATTTTTTCTGGTAATTTTTTGACATAAAACCGTAATACCATTATTAAAGTACCAGAATACTTCAGGTTGATTTTCTAATGTTTTTTTTATTTCTTCATTAATTTCACTATCTCCAATAAAATTACGAATATTTTTAGAAAAAAGTTTATATTTATATTTTGACCACCATTTGGCAACATCGCTTCCATTAATTTGTCCATAATATGCTTCATAAGGATCACTTATCATGCCCCAATTTTTAAGCTCAAATTCAACATTTATTTTTTCATAATTCTTTCGATTGTAGGCAGCTTTCCAAGCTTTATCTAGGTTAAAATTTTCAAAAAAAGCTATTTCTTTTAGATCATTATTAATATCTTTAATTAGATCTTCAATAACTGTAAGACAATTGCTAGTTAAATTATCTCCTGTATGAGAAACTATAATTTTTATTGTCACTCCTATATTTATCGCTGAGTTTATGTCTTGTTCTTTATTTTGAATTTTTTGATTGAATCTATCATGGGTAGTTTCGAACTCAAATATATCTTTAACACCTGATGAAAAACTTCGTAGCTCATTAGCTTTTGGCGATTGTCCTTTATAATTCCATTTAGATTGAACTAACCAAAGGATATTTTTTTGTTTTTGAAAAAGGATAGCATCAATACCATTATCGCTGATTCCATCTACCACTGCATTGGCGGCTTGGATTGGATCAATATCTGCTAAAGTAAGAAGTGAATAAGCTGCCAATGCTCTGCTTTTGAAAGCATTACTTTTATCATAATTTTTCTTGTTTTGATAATCTGTCATATCTATTAAATCCTCATTAAAAATAGAATTTAATTCCTTTTCTAACTGCTTGATATAAAATTTTTTATCCATTATTAATTATTTTTTCTTTCCTAAAATTATATCATAGTAATTTAACTTCTAGCACTAGAAATCGGTATCTGGCATGGGAGTGATTATGGTAGTGGGATTCTCCGTAGAATAAAATAACTATATAGTTAAAACTATATAGTTATTTTTTATAGTACTGCTACTGGGGAACCCTGGTTCTCGGTGTGGATTTTTGCGATTAGCCCGAAGGGCGTTGGCTAGCGATCGCAGAGGGTTTGTTGATTTCCTTGCAAATAGGGATATTCCCAGATAAAGTATCGATATTCCTTATGACTGATATCCATGACACGCTCAAAATAAACTCCATAACGAGTAAATTATACTATTGCAGCCATCATATAGTTTAGATTAGACTGTTTTGGATATCATGCTGGGTTATTTCTGGCGCAAGTTATTACTCATGGCAAACTGATACCCCGATTTTCTAGAGTAAATAAAGTAAGCTAAGCATCAATCTTCAATTGCTGGAATGCCCAATAATTAAATTGATCATTTTGAATAGTCCCAAAGCGTTGACCCCCTCAGCGACTAGCAGGAGAACTTCCACCAATGAAGTGAATATCACTAAAAGTTTCAATCCACAAACGAGCGCCACAATCGAGTGGATTATCGGGATTATAGACAATCTTACACGGACCAAGGATTTCCACTTCGTTGCCGTAGAGATTGGTACCACTTCGTTTTACTGAAATCACTGGCTTGCGGTCTTTGGGGCTTTTCTTGATATTCGAGCCAATGTGATTACGGTTGACATTAATCTTCGCTAATGCCGGTGGACGACTAGTGCGCCATTTCCCCTTAGGTCCACGAGACCCTTTGGTAATTTGTGGCAAATGGTTGAACAGAGGAATAATCCAGAATTTCCCAGTTTTATAAGCACCCCGCACCCGACCCTTCTCTAGGAGTTGGCGCAATCGTCGAGAAGAAATTCCTAATAGAGATGCCGCTTCAGTAGTTCCAACGCACTTGTTCATGGAGTGTTTTTAACTCTTCCTATAATCCTAGTTTAATAGATAAAAAGAAAATTGGCAACTTTAGGGAGTCGGGAGTCGGGAATCGGGAATCGGGAAGAAAGGGAAGAGTTTAGGGTGTGGTAGGGAAATGCGATCGCTTCGCGGCTCCAAAGGAGCATTGTTTGGCCTGTCCTAAGAATCCCTTAAGGTAGCTTGAGTCCACGCAGCGGCTAGCTACCATCACACATAGTCACTTACAAAATTAATTAATTAATGGTTGGGGAAACAGGATTTTTCCCGACTCCACTACTCCCGACTCCCGATTCCCGATTCCCGACTCCCTCACAAGTTTGTTACAAAAATTTTCAAAATATGTTATAATATAAGATTATTTGTGCTATAATGAAATTACCGTGGGCGCTAAAGCGATGCAGCGCGGTCTTGGGGGTTTCCCCCATGAGCGACTGCATCAAGAAACGTTCCACGGTAAGAGCCAGCCTCAAGAAGTTCACAGGAAAGGCTGGCTCTCGTCCCCCAGTTAAGGAGATAACTTAATATTATGTCGTACTCTCAACGCCTTTATCCATGGGCGGTAGTTCGGCTATTGCCCAAGATGCAAAGAGTAGTTGTTGGTCGTTTCCGCAATCGTTCTGATGCCGAAGGTCACATGCAGGCTCTGAAGCGGTTAATGCCTGATGGGAAATTTATCATTGTATTTGATATTGGCCAGGAGATAGAGGAAGGATCTGAGGAGAATAGGGAGTAGGGAGTAATTAGCTTTCAGCTTTCAGTTATCAGTGATCAGTTATCAGCTTATGGGTTAGGTCACAGGCTGGAAGCCTGTTCCACCCTACTTGAGGGGTTAGGTCACAGGCTGGAAGCCTGTGCCACAGCTGACCACTGACCGCTGACCACTGACCACTGACATCTCACTTACTACTAACGATAGTCTCCCAATTCTGAATCACTTGCTGCAAAGCTTCCGGGAGCTGATTACTACCAATATCGGCATAACGTGTGGTACCAGCATTGCTGCTCAGAATTGGGAGACTATCGTTAGTAGTAAGTGAGATGTCAGTGGTCAGTGGTCAGCGGTCAGTGGTCAGCTGTGGCACAGGCTTCCAGCCA
>NZ_JAAHFV010000489.1:0-3906 GCF_010672755.1 Moorena sp. SIO1F2 | reverse complement strand
TTTGCATTTTTGGGCAGCTATTGCCGGTAAAATCCCTTTGATTGAGCTTATAGGATTTTACATCGTTCTTGGTACCAGTTGCCTATTTTGCTATAGTATGGCGCTACTATTTGGTTTAGTTGGCAAATCTCTAGGAGGTTTCCAAGCTTGGTTAGGTGCAGGAGCTGTACTCACTTTCTTGTGGATCACGACCATGGTGATTGATAACGCTGGTGTCAGCCATTACCCAGCTGACTGGCTGACTTTGTTTAATCCCACCATTGTCTTACCGTACCTGATTGATTCTAATTCCTTTGATCCGAATAGTTTTTATCCTGTTGAGCGTAGTTTCCAAGATTTGCGCTGGTTTGGTATCCAGATCGGTGCCAGTTTCTGGACTATGGCTGGTTTTATTGTCCTCAACTACAGTGTTGGGACCTACTGGCTTGGGCAAGGGCTAAATCGTTGCTTCCATAACCCTAAAGCTACCGTGATTAACAAGCAACAGAGTTACTGGCTGACCGCTAGCTTGCAAGCAGCGATTTTAGGATTTGCCCTCAACCCTCAAGTCAAAAACTGGCGTGGTTATACCCATGGCTTGGAGGAGAATTCAGAGATGCTGCTGCTGTTCAACGTGGTGCTGTTTTTAGCTCTGATTGCTGCCTTGAGTCCCCATCGACAAACCTTACAAGATTGGGCTCGTTACCGACATCAGGATCGGACTTTCCGCAAAAAAGGAGGGCTGATAGCTGACTTAATCTGGGGTGACAAAAGTCCGGCTGTGGTGGCAGTGGCAATAAATTGTGCGATCGCATCTGCGATGTTACTGACGTGGATATTACTTTGGCCTGCCAATGATTACAAGATAACTGCCCTGTTCACACTGTTGCTCAATAGCAGTCTGATCATGATTTACGCCACAGTTGCTCAGTTGATGCTGTTGATGAAAACACAGAAGCGAGCCGCTGGTGCAGTAATAGCGGTAGGAGGATTGATTCTCTTACCACCCATCCTGTTTGCGATTGGGTCGATGACTACCTATGAGACTCCTGCTGTATGGCTATTTTCGGTATTTCATTGGGGTATTTTGCCCTATGCTAATGGAAGTGTTTTCTTGGCCATCATTGGTCAGTCCCTAGCCCTAGCGTTATTGAACCTACAGCTAGGACGACAATTGCGACAAGCAGGAGAATCCACAACTAAAGCGTTGCTGTCTGGAAAAACCCAATTACCTGTCACTGCTGATTAAGTTTTTTAGTCTACCTAAGGGTTGTTTCGACCCTTAGGTCGCGCGTCGAGCAACTTTCCTACCCTAATCAAGGACTGGATTATCAAAGGGTTTTTTATCCTAATTATCGCGAAACATTTGAACATAAAATCTAGCTTGGAGTGTTTAGCGTTATCCCAATGCTTCGCTCCTATTTTTTTATAATTTATTTTTTTATAATTAAATTAGCGCTAAAATCGACGAACAACCAATGGGAAATCTTAAAGTCGAAGCTCAGCTCTCCTACCAAAACATCCTGAAACGTGAGAGCCCTGTGTCTAATGACCGGGGGTGAAACGGAGAGACGGGGTTTACCCCCTTAAAGTGTTCCTTTAGTCTTTATTCATTTCAGATCTAATCATATTTTCTACGAACTCCCCAACGCTGGTATCTGGATCCTTAGCTGATAATTGAAGCCACTTCCACGCAGCCCCAGTCAGCCAAACTGTAGGTTTTTTTTTAAGTTCATTATGATGTACGGGAAACCCCCGCATTCTTTTCTTAGTTTTTCGTTTATTTGTTGTTGACATATCTATAATCGGCGTCTATACTAGATATAGTATAAAAAAAATTGAGTAGGCAACAAGTGTACAAGACTGTCCCAGTTAAAGCTAACTTTTCAGATGAAGAGGAAGTATTCTGGGAATTTCAGTGTCAACAAGCAAATAATCTGTTTAATTCTGCTGTTTACTACTCAAGACAAAAGCATTATGACTGGTTAAGACAGCAACCAGAAGCTTATACAACATATTGGAGAGATGATTTACTGCGACAAGGCTGGAAAACTTATAAATGCAGTATCAAGTATGCTGAACTTTGCAGGGAGTTAAAGGAAAGTCCTAACTATAAGGCAATGGCCGCTCAGTCAGCACAACAGACTCTCAAGACAGTGGCTGAGTCAATCACAAGCTATAACCAATTGGTGGGTTTGTACTACAAGGGTCAAGTTGATAAACCAAGACTTCTTAGGTACAGAAAGAAAGGTGGTCTAGCCGCTGTTAGTTTTCCAAGACAAGCTCTTAATTACAAGAATGGATTATTTTATCCGTCAATAAGTAAAGAGAGTAAACCTGAGTTGCTCACTGAAATCACTTTGGAGGCTCCCGAGTTTATAGATCCAGACTGGGTAAAAGAAGTAACAATTCGGCCATGTTATGGACAGCTATGGATTGACTGGGTTATTGAGGATGGTAAGCAGCCAGTCAAAAACAATCCCAACCTAGATTACTCTCAGGCTTGGAGTTTCGATCATGGTGGAACTAATTGGTTGACCGGAGTTTCAACTAAAGGTAAAAGCCTGATAATTGATGGTCGCAAGCTCAAGTCCATGAACCAGGGATACGCCAGGTTAGTATCAAAGCACAAAACAGGAAAGCCTGATTTTTACTGGGATACAAACCTTGATAGAGTTCAACGGAAGCGTAATAATCAAATGCGGGATAGCATCAATAAAGCAGCTAGATTTATTATTAATCGCTGTCTTACTGATGGAATCGGCAATATAGTAATTGGTTGGAATGAAAGACATAAAAATGGCTCAATAATGGGGAAACGGGGTAACCAAAACTTTGTGGTTATACCCACAAAAAGATTAATCAACAGACTCGAACAACTATGCCCTGAGTACGGCATAAAATTAACGGTAACAGAGGAATCTTATACTAGCAAAGCGTCTTTATTGGATGAGGATTCATTACCTAAACACGGTGAAAAACCCAGTGGATGGAAACCTTCCGGCAAAAGAGTAAGGCGTGGTTTGTACAAGTCTTCTAAAGGATACCTGGTGAATGCTGATTGTAATGGTGCTGGAAACATTGCCAGGAAAGTAGCTGTACAGTTAGGTCTTGATCTAACCAAGGCAGGTAGGGGAGCTTTGACACTCCCACATCGATATGATATTTTTAATTCTCTTAAAAAATCATATCGAACAAGAAGCGTTCGCGTAGCGTCGGCGAAAGCCGATAGTGGCACGGGAAAACCGCTGCCACGTAGCAACATTGTAGAATCCCCCGTGCTTCAGCCGGGGGAGATGTCAAGAGCAGTTACTTAGAGCTGTTGAACAACTCAGTTTATCTGAACTGGAGAACGTTGGAGCATACATCATATCCCTCCAGGCACAACGCAAAGCCCCCAGGCTTTCTTCAGATCAGGCTAGGTTGCTAATTACTATTAATCAAGGTATACCAGCAGACATTCAAAACCGCTACGATGAACTGATTGAAAAACGAAGAATGGAGATGCTGACACCTGATCAGTATAGGGAACTTTTGGCTTTAAGTGATCAAGTGGAAACCATCGAAGCTAAACGTGTCGAAGCCATGGCAGAATTAGCTGGTTTGCGCCAAATATCCTTAAGCACCCTGATGGCAGATTTGGATATTCATTTCCCTGGCAATGTCTGATAAATCAACGATATTCTGGTTTTATTATACTCAACAAATATTTAAATAATGCAATAAACAAGAGGCAATTTTAAAGAAATGTTGGTTTGAGTTGTGTTTTTTAGTGTTTAAACTATCATATTTAACTTATTTTATCTTGAAATATATTACCAGAAAAAAAATAAAATTAATTTCAATTGTATTTAACTCCTAAAATAGTATTACTATTCCCTATTCCCTATTCCCTATTCCCTATTCCCTATTCCCTATTCCCTATTA
>NZ_JAAHFV010000488.1:0-3920 GCF_010672755.1 Moorena sp. SIO1F2 | reverse complement strand
CAAAACGAACTCGGCTTACTCAAGAGCAACTTAATGGGATTTCCCTCAAGCAAGGACTTTTTGCGACACCGAAACAATATCCTGTTCAGCTGCGATTTGCCAATGGGCGAACAAATGTTGAAAACGATTATGTCGCAGACACACGCTCAATGTCTGTGAAAGTGATTGGTGTTGAAGGAGAAAGCCTAGAACAAAGCTACGAACCAAACACTCAAGATATTATTCTTCAAAATGCTAAGATCTTTTTTATCAAAACCATCAAATATTATTATGAATTTTTTCGCTCCATAGTTGAGTCAGAGCAAGCTGCCCAGAAGTGGCTCATAAGTCATCCCAGGCAATTCCTAGCCCTAGCTAAAGTAACAGCTCGAAGCCCAAAGAGTTTATTAACGGAACGGTATTGGAGTGGTTCTGCTTATGCCCTTGGACTCAAACCAGATTTTGATCAGTCTCAACCGGGCCTAGTTCCTGTTGACTATCCCGCTGTGATCAAATATGCGTTTACCCCTGTTTCATGCCAGCCTCCCCATCAAAGCATTCGATATCAGTCCCGACCAGGTATTCCCAAACTTCCCTTCATCAATCGCGCCAAGGCTCTGGGATTGGATGGAAGCAAACCGGACAATTACTATCGAGACGAGCTGATTGAACAACTATCGAAAACCGATGCTCTTTATTGCTGGGACTTTGGCATCCAATTCCAAACCAACCCGAAAATGTCCATCGATGATGTCACAATTCGTTGGAGTGAGAAGAAGTCACCATTTTTTACCGTTGGTCGCCTTACCGTCAAGCATCAGATCATCGATTTTGACAAACAATACGACTCTGCTGAAAACCTACGATTTTCCCCGTGGAATGGCTTAGTAGTTCATCGTCCTGTGGGAGCTCTCAACCGGCTCCGTAATGTAGTTTATCCGATTGTGGCTAAGTATCGTTATCAAAAACGGGGACTCAACTACTAGTCTTTTAACCTTGCTCTGATGCTACATAGTTCATCTGTTCTGCAACTTTGACCTGCTCCCTCTCCTTCTCTATACACCCATTCGTCACAAGTTAAGGTTGTGTATCATTTGTCAATGGCTTAGTTACAAAATGTTACTGGTTGTAAAAGTGGTTGCTAATTCATGCTTTTGAGATTTTCCTAGTTTTGGCGATCGTGTTTCTTGGCAAGGCGATCGCCAGATACCCGCTCCCCAAACACAAGTCATTCAATCATCTGTCCTCAAAGGGTATAAATCGTCAATGCCAATCACAGCAGGTGCGACCCGTGATGGCGAGCAATCCCTCGCCATCACGGAAAGCGCACCTAAAGAGATTGAAGGTAAGGTAAAGATTAATTAACAATACCTTGACAAAATCTATTCTGCCTTAACTTTTTGGCCTCATAAGGGGTGTAATCTAAAAAAAACCTTAAAAAGCTTGATTGGGAGATCGCATTAATCTATAGTTGTAGCGGTTGATTAGTAGAGGCAAAAGTAATGACTTGTGAAGCTACTAAAGAAGTTCCCAGTGGTTTTATGCTCTGCCGGGAATCGAAGGCTTACCCAAAACAAAAATTCCCAGTTTCCACAAGGTAGCTCAAGCCGTCCTGCTCGTTGCGCCGAGCAGAATATAGCAGTGAGCAGCACTATTGGTTAATGTTTTTTAGGGGT
Source organism: Moorena sp. SIO1F2 (assembly GCF_010672755.1). NCBI lineage: Bacteria > Bacillati > Cyanobacteriota > Cyanophyceae > Coleofasciculales > Coleofasciculaceae > Moorena > Moorena sp. SIO1F2. The sequence continues at coordinate 2,265 of NZ_JAAHFV010000488.1, read as the reverse complement.
GTACAGCTCAGAGTGTAGTTCACCAAGTCAGCATCTTTCATGTTCACCTGTTTTTTGGGAGTTGGATTGGTGAAAAGTTATATAGATATTTTGCCCAGGTACGAATCGAGGACTTTTTTCCCGAACCTCTATTGGCAGCATCTAGCGCCTTTGATATTCCTATTTTATCTTCCTATTATAGCGGATTTAACCGGGAGCATGTCACTTATGCAGAAACATTAGTACGCTTATCTGGGGAATGGGGAATGGGGAATGGGGAATGGGGAATGGGGAATGGGGAATAGGTAATAGGGGGAGCATGGGGAGCCGGTCAATTTGGTGAGAACGCTTGAACTACAGTGTTTTCAGGGTTTTAATAGCGTACATGAGTTATTTTAGTACATTTGTTCTACGAATTTGACATGCTCCCAGCTTATTGTATTCAAAAGCTATTCGTAAAGTAGCGTGCCCATAGCCCATAAGCTAATAGCTGATAGCACCTCAAGTAGCATCTCAAGTAGCGCTAATCGCTGTTCGCTGACAGCTGAATACTTACATTTGAGCTTCCCCTGTCGAGACAACATTCACGTTGCGAAGACGCAAGGCCGATATGCAGATCGCTATCCATGGTATCTTCATCTAAATAAAGGCGAATCTGTGTCATGTTTAGGGTTTGGTTGCCTGATAATGTTGTTTGGCCAGTTCTTCATAGGCGGTTTGTTCGGCTGCGATATCTTCGTCTATTTCCTGACGGTTAGCATGATAATAAGTTAATGCGGCATAAATTTGAGTGATTGTTAGGTGATGTAATCGTCTCGCTATTTCATAGCGCGTTGTTACCTTGATTATATAGGCCAGCAATTCGGCGCACAGAGGTTCGAGTTCCTGCAATGACTGGACGATTACTATTGGCATCAGTACTGATCAGGCAAGCCAATGTCGGTAAGGGCTGCCAAGGGGTTTCTCCAATTGATTTAAGTGGTTTTTCCCTTATTTTAAACTATAGGGCCACGCTACGCGATCGCATTCGGTAGGGTAGGGTGTGCAAATTATGATAGTTTGGCAATTTAATTAGGAATCATGTCTATTTGCCCACCCGACAAGAGGCGATCGCCCTATCAGCGATCGCCCTATCAGCGGTCAGCGGTCAGCTATCAGCATATGCGCTACGCGCACGCTGCGCGAACAGCTATCAGCTATCAGTTTAATGCTTAAATTTTTATCGTTCGCGTAGCGTGCGCCTCGGCGCAAATGGGATAATTGAATAGGTTTAAATTTGGAGCTAGTATGAATAGAAGTTTTGGAATTTGTAGGGTGCGTTAGGCGGTTTTGTTGAGACGATTATATGAGATAACCAAGGGTTGAAGCCGTAACGCACCATGGGATTGGTTAAGAATGGTTTGGGTTCAATTTGTATACCGATGGTGCGTTACATTTCATTAACGCACCCTACAAGAGCTTATTCACTCTATTTTTGTATTTATTTCAGTATTAATAGATCCAAAATGACAGGTGTTTACCATGTTTATGAGGTTTGATCTGAGGTTTATTAGGTTTAATATGAGGTTTAATATGAGGTTTAATATGAGGTTTATGAGTTGAAAAATACTTTTAATTAGAGTTAACCTTTATAGTCAAGGAAGTAAACTTTCCTTTCTTGAATACAATTACGAGTTGTGATTATGATCAAAAAAACGTAAGCATATGCGCTACGCGCACGCTGCGCGAACAGCAGTTAGCACTCAGCAGTCAGCTTTATGACATAGGCCACAAGTCCTGTGACAACACTGCAGCATTATTCCAATGCTTACCGATTTTATTCAAAAGCTGTTCGGTGTAGCTTGCCCTATGCTCATAAGCACATCAAGTAGTGTGGCACAGGCTTTGGCCTTTGGCCACGCTGTGCGAACGACGCTGTGACTGATTAGCACCTCAAGTAGCGTGCGCATTAGCTGATAGCTGATAGCTGATAGCTGATAAGTACCTGGACAAAAATAAACCTAACTGTATTAATTTGTGTAAAGTTGCCAAAAGTCCCTCTGCTCCCTGCTCCGAAGTCCCTGCTCCCTATTTAAAGAGTTAATTTTAGTTTTGTCCGACTACTTAGCTGATAGCACCTCAAGCAGCGTGCGCGTAGCGCATATGCTGATAGCTGAATACTTACAAAAAAACTCATGCCCAAGCATGTCTAGCACGTACTAACCAATCTGTTGCTGTGGGAACAGGTCAAAGTTGCTGAACAAATGAACTATCTACCATCAGAGCAAGCTTACACCCACGAGGGGA
>NZ_JAAHFV010000487.1:0-3938 GCF_010672755.1 Moorena sp. SIO1F2 | reverse complement strand
TTTAGCCAAATGGATTTACTATGACCAAAGATAGCAGCAAACGCAGCTAATGCAACTAACCAGGGTTGCCAGGTTTCAGGGAGTAGGGAAACTTGTGTCAGGGTATAAAAGCCATTGACTAGACTAATAGCAGCTGCTCCTTTCAAGGCATCAATCAGTAATACCACCACTGCTGGTCCTTTGCCCACAGTTCTCAATATATTGGTGGCACCGGTGGAGCCAGAGCCATGCTCGCGAATATCAATATCTTTAAGCCAGCGTCCTGCTAGGTAACCAGTAGGCAGGGAACCTAATAAATAGGCTGAGATTACTAGTAGCCCACTCCAAGTTAAGTTAAGTACCATTGGTGTCATGTTGAAAATTTTCACAAGATCCGGCATTGACATCCTCCCGCCGCTAAATCCGGCGATTATAGCGGGGGATTCCTAAGACTCACGACTTAGGTTTCTGCTTCCTTCTCCCTTTTTTTGGAGTTTTTCGCACCAGCCTTCCGAGACTTACTCTCCTCGGGTCTTACGGTCGCTCCACAGACTGACACGGCAAGCCCTGCCGCCAAAATATTAATTGATGCGTTGATATCGCGATCGTGGTGAGTATTGCAAGATGGACAATCCCACTCTCGAACATTTAACGGTAAAGATTCGACGCGATTCAAGCACACAGAACATAACTTGCTACTGGGAAACCATCTGTCAATTGATACAGCTTCACGGTTGTACCACTCTGACTTGTATTTGATTTGACGGATTATTTCTGCCCAGTTAGCATCACTAATCACCAGCGCTAATTTGTGGTTTTTGACCAGATTTTTCACAGCTAAGTCCTCAAACGCAATCAATTGGTTTTCTTTGACCAGTTTAGTAGTTAGCTTGTGGGTAAAATCCCTTCTAGCGTCCTTGATTTTTGCGTGTATCCTGGCTACCTTCAATCTGGCTTTGTAGCGATTGTTAGATCCTTTCTGTTTCCGCGACAAAGCTTTTTGGTATTTAGCCAGTTTTTTCTTGAGCTTTTTAAAATGCTTTGGGTTAGCAATCTTATCTCCGTCACTGGTTGTAATTAGGCTAGTAATTCCTAGATCAAAACCAACTCGTTTATCCGTGGTAGGTAAACTCAAGTCTCTAGGGTCATTGAACCTGATCGAGACATGCCAACGATTGGACGGATCTAAACTAACTGTAACGGTACTTGGATTGCAGTTTGCAGGTAGCTGACGACTCCAGCGAATAGGCAAAGGTTCTTGACATTTAGCTAGATATATCTGACCATTTTTCCATTTAAATGCGGATTTTGTGAATTCCGCACTACCACCATTCCGCTTTTTCTTGAAGTTTGGATATTTAATGCGACCTGCAAAGAAGTTCGTAAAAGCAGTTTGAAGATGTCTTAATCCCTGTTGAAGTGGAACAGAGCTAACTTCATTTAAAAAGAACAAATCATCCTCTTTCTTCCATCCTGTCAACATTGAGGAAGTTTCTTTATAGCTGACTCGTTTTTGGTGCTCGTACCATCCTTTTGTTCTAGCGTCCAAGGCTTTGTTGTATACAAGTCTTACGCAGCCTAGAGTTCTCCTTAACAGAGTCTCCTGTTCAGGGGTTGGGTAAAAACGGTAACGGTAAGCTTTTTCAGTCATGCTTACATTTTAAAGCGTTCCGTGTAAGATGTCAAGGGGAGGTGCGCTAAAGCGCACCTAGCAATTCATGAGGGGCTGTGTGCGGAACCTGCGTCCGCACTTTATACGCCCCGTCTCCCGCTAACCCTACCGGTATAACGGGAGTATTCTTGCTCTTAAGGATAATCGTCATAGGTATACATCTGCCGAGGATCAGGTGCAAAAGCCAACCATAGGGGAAATTGCAATAATGAGAGACTGATTTTATCTTCGGTTTCGTCAACAATGATTAAGGCTAACTGATCCCGCTTGATCAGTCGTTCCGCTTTTTGAACCAGGGCTATTGGATCTTCAAATAAAACAACTCCCCGTTCTGGACCAAAATCACTGCGGGAGATTCCTAGGCAGTCCTGTAATCCTCTGCGCCATTCTCCCAGTCGTTCTGGGGTGTTGGCAAGGACAAGAGTACGTAGGCGATTGTCATATAGTGTCCGCAACACGGATATAACCGCTGAGGCAATTAAAACATTTTGTAAGCGGCTCCCCATAGTTTGCAGCGCACCACGACCACCTTGGGAAAAAAACCACTGAGACACTTTTTCAGCGTGAATTGGCTCAAAGGTACGACGCAGTTGCCAGGGAGGACCATAATAATCTGGCATTTTGCGATATTGATCCAACAGCTGACGAATCTGTCGGACTTCGTCTTTAAAGGCTTGTTCGGCAAATTGTGGGTTGCCTCTGGTGGGGGGTGGTGGGGGTTCTTCTAATGCTGGCCGTGGTGTTTCGGTTGGCGGCTGGGAGAGTTCCAGTTGTTCAGCAGCAGCAGCTAGGTCTTGTAAGGAGCCAACCAAATAATCTTTAAAGCCTTGAACCCGAATGGCTAGCTCTTGAGATACACCCGCAAAACTGGTGCGCATTTCTTCACGAATGCGTTCCCGGCGGCGTTCTAATTGCTCAATAGAAATTTGCAACTTTTGCTTGCGTTGCTCCAGTTCGGTCAGACCTTCAAGTATCATCCGCTCCACAACTGCTTGGGTGGTTCCCAATTCCTTTGAAACCAGTGACTGTTCATGGTTTTGCAGATGGGCAATTCTCTGTCTCAACTCCTGTTCTTTTTGCTCAAGTTCAGCCACAGTTTGAGCTAAGCTAGCCATTTTTTTTGCTTGATCTGAAGACTGCCCTAGTTGAATTTGACTTACTTTCTCCTCCTGCAGCGGATCACTTGACTGTGTGGCTTTAGCTTTGTCATGGTCTGATAGGGTCAGAGAAATGGGAGGAAGGTCGGGAGCTTGAGAGTTATCCCTAGGAGTAGCCCTATCCTGATTTGGCAAATTTGACTCCTGTGAATTATATAATCCCTTAACTGCTTGGTTTTTATCTTGCTCTTGTTCTGGGTTTTGTGGGTCTTCGGAATTCATTTAAACTGATTTCTTAATAACTTATTCACTAACTACCTAACCTCTACTCTATACTTTGAGGTAATTGACACTCCCCACGGTTGTAAACCGGGGGATTCTTACTTCACAGATTCAACTTGCTCAACCAGGTCGGAACCAAGAAAAGTAGAGGCCAAATCTCCATAAGCGTTTAATAAGGTTTCGGTGTGCCCCACCGTACCCAAGGCTGTTTTGAGGATATTGATTGCAGCATTGTGGTCTCGATCCAACTGACAACCACACTTACAGACGTGAGTTCTAGTTGAGAGCGACTTTTGAACCACTTCGCCACAATCAGAACAGTTTTGGCTAGTATAGGCAGGATTTACTGCGACAGTTATCCTGCCAAATTTATTGCCAAAATACTCTAGCCATTTTCTGAATTGATACCAACCTGCATCATTAATAGACTTGGAAAGACAGTGGTTCTTTACTAAGTTTTTAACTTTTAGATCTTCATAGGCCACCAAGTCGTTAGACTGGACTACGCAACGTGCAAGTCTCTTTGCATGTTCCTCACGCTGCCTACTTATTCTAAGGTGTGTTCTACCTAGTTTATTAATGGCTTTTTTGCGGTTGGCAGAGCCTTTCTTTTTTCGGGATACTCGACGTTGATAGAACTTTAAGAGTTTTTCACCCGTTCTGTAAAATCTAGGATTGGGTTCAGCTAACCCTTCGGAATCAGTATAAAAGTCTTTTAGCCCGACATCTAAACCAATAGTATTTCCTGTTGCTTCTAGTTGATCGTGGTTGTCTACTTTAAGGCAAAACTGAACATAATACCCATCAGCCCTTTGGACGATCCGAACCCGCTTAATTTGCTTATTGTCGAATCGCCACAAGTCCCAGGTACCCTTGAGTCTAACCTTACCTATCCCTTTTTTATCCCA
>NZ_JAAHFV010000486.1:0-3983 GCF_010672755.1 Moorena sp. SIO1F2 | reverse complement strand
AGCTTACAGAGATTAGGAGTAGGTAATTAATTCTGCGATCGCTGCGAGCGTAGTTAGTACTCAAAACGTAAGCATTCAACCTAGCACATAAGCTAATCGCTGATAGCGATAGGCTGAATGCTCACCTCAAAACTACTAACTACTAATAACTCATTACAGGAGACAAGAGCTAATCGCTTTGATTTCTAGTTAAGGTGATTAGTCGCCACCCATCTTTGGTGGTAATCCCAGTTTGTGCAATAAGCTTACTCAGCTGTAGCTAGTTCTGTGCTACCACGAACGCGACGACGGGTAAGGGTGTTGTATAGCATTATACCAATGGCTTTAATCAGGTTACCCTCCAGTTCCTGGAACATCTTCATATTCATGCCAAACGCGGCATTAGCTTCTTCCACAATCCGATCCGCTGTGGCATCATCAATGGGTAGCTCATCCATGGCTTGGCGATAGTTGGCCTTGAATCCCTTCTCATCAGGGATTTGTTTGAATTCATAAAAAGCAGTACCTTGCCCATCTGATAAGTTCATCCCGCGCTGGGCAATCTTTTTGAGAATTTGTCCGCCAGATAAGTCCCCTAGATAGCGGGTGTAGGAGTGAGCAACCAATAGTTCTGGTTGCTTCTCAGAGATATCTTTAATTCTTTGCACATACTCTTTAGCCGCCACTGAAGGGACTACTTTCTCTTGCCAGTTAGAACCGAAGTAATAGCATAGGTCTTGCTCTAGGGTCTTTTTCCGATTGAGCTCTTGGAAGTAGATTTTTGAAAGAATCGGGTGTTCCCGATGGCGCTCCATCTCCTCTTCCATGGCGGAATAGACGAAGTAAAGGTTGGATACTAATTTACGGTAGGAGGTTTTTTCAACGGTTCCTTTCAAAAAGCACTTGACAAAACCCACATTCTCTGCCATGGTGTGGGATTTTTTTGTGCCTTCACGCAACTTGGTGGCTAAATTGGTACTCATTATTTATTTTTGTTCCTAAAGTTGACGGTATTTGTATTACTACTTACAGACAAGCGAATATCTTTCCAAATTCTTAGAGTAAACTGATTTAATTAAAAATGTTGTTAAGAATTCTTACGTAAACCCGAGATCCTACCTCCCCCACCGTCAGAGAGCCAGTTCATAGATCGTCAAACTGATCAGTTTAACAATGGTTTGATCAGTACACAAAGGGAGGATGGGAGAAGTTGTACCCTAGATTCAAAGGCTCAACGGTCGTAACCATCCAAAAAACTCTAGAAACTAGCAAGACACCAGGAGTATTTAAGTAATAATACTTAGGCAGTCTCGTGAAAGGCGGTGTGACCCCAGTGAGGTTCCAACGCCCACGGGAACGGGCACCAAGAGAGTGGAAATTTGGTTAAGCATCGTGAGGCTGCCAATGCCTTGGCAGTTTGATCAGATTTTTTCTAGCCCGGAATTCCCAGAGAGTCTATGCCTTGAATTGACGCAACACACTAAACGCCTGAGAACGCCACCCTTCTGGCAATAGGGACAGCACCAAAGCAACCCAAGCTTTTGAGGGAGAGCAAGCTTTTCCTGACCAAACTAGTTCACGTCCCTTTGATGTTTGTCCAATTTCAATCAGGCGCAATCCTAGTAGTAGCTTAGTTTCCGTCAGGCGCGATCGCCTAACTGTCTCCAACATTTCTGACTCAAACTTATAACTTTCTAGATAACGCAGTTTATCCTTTAAATAGGGAATTGCTCGACTAATCCCTTGCTGTTGGGCATGGAATCGATATTCCATTAACAATTCGGGTAAATAATAGGCTTTCTTTCCCGCCATAGCCAGCCGAACGAATAAATCATTATCTTCACAATTTTGGATATTAGGACGCATAAAATCTACGTCTTTCAACGCCTGCATCCGAAACAACGTAGCGCCAATTTGAAAGCTCTGCTGAATAAAAACAACCTCAATTAAATTATCAACAATGCCTTGGATTAACTTAGTTCTTAACCACCTCTGAGAGTTTAATTTTGTAGCTGATTCATCCCTAGTATTATTAATATTAATAACCCAATGATCTGTCCCGACAAAATCAATACTATGGTCTGGTTCTAGGATAGCCGTTGTTTTGGCTAAAAATTCAGGTGTCAGCCGGTCATCATCATCAAATTTAATAAAATATTCCCCCAATGCGGCATCAAATCCAGAGCGCATATTATTACTTTTGCCAATATTGTTGGGGTGACGGATGTAGTTAATTCGGCTATCCTGATATTGGGACATTAACTTAGGAGTTTCATCAGTTGAACCATCATCACAGATAATTAATTCCCAGTCTTGATAGGTTTGTTTAATAACACTGTCAATCGCATAAGGAAGTAAATTTACGCGATTGAATGTAGGAATGCACACACTAACTTTGGGGACTCGCTGAATCATTGTATTGTTGGATATGAAACTATCAAGCAACTCAATTCATTGCTTCGTTGACATGAAATAATCCTATCGGCTGCCTGATATCAAGTCCGGTTACAACGCACTAGATATGACTTATAGCAATGTCTTGATGCAGTCGCTCATGGGGGGAACCCCCTTTGGCGGCGCTGCATCGCTTTATTACCTAACCTGAAGATATGATGAAAATTCTCATGCTATCTGCCACCTTTCCTTATCCCCCCACTAGGGGAGGAACTCAGGTACGGACATTTAATTTACTAAAACATCTTAAGTTAAGTCATGATATCACCATGATTACTCAACGTTCAGAAGATGTCACGGATCAGGAAGTGGAAAAACTCAGGAAATGGGTAGATGAATTGGTGGTTTTCCCCCAACCAAAGCCTTCTGAACCCTCAGGAGGAATCTGGGGCAAAGTAAAGCGATTTAGTAATTTTTTAAGCCAGGGAATTCCCCCCAGTGTGCTACATCTCTACTCCCGGGACATTCAGCAATGGATAGATGAAGCTGTGGCCGCTGGACGCTTTGACATTATTACCTGTGAACATAGTGTAAATGAAATATATGTACGACCAGAATGGCGACAGCAGCTGGGAACAGTGGTGAATATTCACAGTTCTGTGTATGGTACGTTCCGTAATCAGTTGGAAACAGGAACCTCGGAAAATCAGCTCAGAGACCAGTTAAATTTACCCCTGTTGCGCCGCTACGAGGAACGATACTGTGCAAAATTTACTGGCCTTGTGGTCACAACACCGGAGGATCAAAGCCAGATAGCTGCCTACAAGCCATCGGGTAAAATTGTGGTGATTCCCAATGGGGTGGATTTGACTCAATTTCCCCAACGCACTGCTGACCCAGGGGGACATCGCATAGTGTTTATTGGAGCTATGGATAACCGAGCCAACATTGATGCTGTAAGCTTTTTCAGCTTGGAGGTATTTCCAGCCATTAAAGAACGCTATGGAGATGCTACGCTAGACCTGGTCGGAGCAAGACCAGTACCTGCAGTATTGGAGTTGGCAGAATTGTCGGGAATTACGGTCACCGGTCGTGTGCCATCAATGGTAGAGTATCTCCATCAAGCAACTATCTGTGTGGTACCGATGCGCACTGGCTTTGGCATTAAAAACAAGACCCTCGAAGCAATGGCGGCTGGGGTACCTGTAGTGGGAAGCGATCGCGGTTTGGAGGGACTAGCGGTTGATGGTGCCAATACACCCCTGCGAGCATTGCGGGCAAATCATGTTCAGGAGTATATTAGCGCCATCACTCGTTTGTTTGAAGACCCACAACTGCGAGCAAAGTTGTCCCAAAACGGGCGCTTATTGATCGAGGATGAATACACCTGGGATCGGGCTAGTCAATGCTACGAACAAGCCTTAACCCAGTCAGTGGTTAGAGGTTAGTGGAATACAGTAGTTTGGGGACTGAACCCCTTGACTCCTCTTCCCTCTGTTCCTCCTGTTCCCATTGTTTGCCCTCTTACTCCCTACACAACCAATTCTATTCCAGAACCGTGGCAAACCCCTCTAAATCACCGTCACTGGAAGTCATAGAGAGATTAGGCT
>NZ_JAAHFV010000485.1:0-3991 GCF_010672755.1 Moorena sp. SIO1F2 | reverse complement strand
TTCTTCACTAGGAATTAATACCAGTCGCATCTGGTTTAGCTCAACAGCTGTACCATTCACTACGTCCCAGAAACTTGGTAAATCCCCCAACTCTGGCCATACTAATGGTTTGTTTAGTGGTGTATCTAGTGGTTTGTTTAGTGCTTTGTCTAGTGCTGTTTCTAGTAAATTTGGTTCTGTTAAATTTGGTTTGGTTAAATTTGGTTCTGTGTCCAGATAACTTAAAAACGTATTCAGACAGAGACAATTCAGATACGCTCGCCAATAAGCAGCTTGGTTAGAATAACCTTGAGCTTGGGTTTGTTGCCATGCTTGTTCTCGTTCTTCTGGGGATAATTCTATCAATACTTGGTCTGGGTGTAGGCAAGCTAAATCCTCTAAACGTAATTTCATTGACTCATCTCCTGTTTGGTTAATCGTTAATTGGTATTTGGGATATTTGGTGTTTTAACCTTTCACGTTTCAGATTTTACTTTGCCTACATGGCTTTTGCCTGTTTCCTGATTGGGATTGCTCTAGTAGTGCCTGATTTTGCTGGAGCCACCGCTCAATAAATTTAGCGATCGCTGGCTTAGCTGATTTGAATTTAATCAGTTTTATAGCAAAATTTTTCTCAATCACTACCTCAAATTTTGGTTGAATTAATTCCCTTAAAATCTGGTTGCTGCTAATTAGTTGTTTTTTTTCTATATTACTAAGCTTTGTCGTGATTATTTGATCGACAATTTCATCATAAATTTTATCAATAATTTTAGCAAATAATTCTTGACTATCAGCACTTAAGTAAGATTTGAGATAGTTATTAATATAGTTAGTTTTAGCGGTTTGATTAAGGCGCTGTTTGATGTCTTGGGAGGTTAGATTTGTGCTCATAGCATCCTGAAAATAAAAGGTTACGACTGCCTTCAAAATCCGTTTAAAATAACGTTGAAACTGGCGAGCCACTTGATATTGCTTTTTCAACCCGAAAAGCTCGATAAAATCTTGTTGATTGATGCCTAGACCAAGCCAAAGTCTTAGGGATTTCTGAGCTAGCTGATCTAAAGCCGTAAATTCTTTTAAGACAATAGTCCTGACTTGATTCAACTCATCCTTTTCTTCCTGTTGGATTACCACCTCTAAAGGATTAGATGCTATATCAGTAATTTCCCCATACTCATCTAAAGATACTGAATTCCTCTGTTGAGACATCCGCACCGCTTGGATGCAAATGGCTAGCATTTCTTCAATGTGCTGTTCGCGTAGGGTGGGCGTAGCCCATGTGCTGATTGCTGTTCGCGTAGGGTGGGCGTAGCCCATATGCTGATTGCTGATTGCTGAGTAACGTACTACTTGTCTTAACCAATCTGAATCTCTTCTTTTAGGGTTATTCCTCTCAAAATCAGCACTTGTTAACTCAGAATTAAGCATTTTAGTTAACCGATTTAACTGCTGGTTGTAACGAATAGCAATTTGGTGAAGCTGTTGCTGACTTAGGAATTTAATTGGGTAATTATGGCGAGGATTACCCTTGCTGCTGGGAGGATACATCTCGTTAAAGTAGTCTTTAAAGGATTGCCAAGCCAGACGATAATAGTTTAAATATTGATTAGTGATTCCATAGTTATTAAGTGCTTGCTCAAGTTCGGTTTTATCCAAATATCGCAACAAGCCATAATCAGAAAATTTGATAGATTTTAACCTGAGTTCCTTGGCGACTTGATTTCTAATAATTCGCTTGAGGGCATTGAAAGCATAGGCATTGATAGAAGACTTAGCATAAAAATTAAATCCTCTGAGGAGTTTAGCTGGCTGGCTGGCTGCTTCACTAGCAATGATGAAACATTCTTCTACAGGATAATGTAACGCAAGATTATAAGATTTGCTTAACTGATGAGCGATCGCTTGAGCTGCAGACCAACAAACAAACTGTAGGTAATTGAATAAGAGCTGATCAGATAACCTTAACAATAACAGATAAGCTCTAATCACCACTATCGGAGGATTAGTCATGGATAAAATCCGGTAAATACCAGATGCTTGTCTCAACTGATATAAGAAGCAACGAGCCCACTCGGCTTCGCTCCTGTCTGGCTCAGACTCGACTAGATGTGCCATGAAACCCTCTAATCTAGAATTAGACTCAAAAACCGGCTCGATCCCCCTATTACCTTGGCGGTCTTTTAAATAAATAGATGTCGAAAACGGTTTGATACCTGAGTTGTTATCTGAGTTGTTAGTAGGCATTGATTATTTACCGTAGCTTGTAGTAGCACTTTAGCCTAACTCCTAACTTGAATCCATTCATAGCTCAAACAACTAAGTAGAAGTAAACCTCATTAGTTACTTAGTACCCAAGCTTAGGGGTTATGCAGCTTCTCTATAAAATAACTAGATAATAGTTCACCAGAGAAAATTATGCTCAAGGGTAACTTAACCCATTATCCCTACCCATCAAGACGAAGAGTGGTCATGGGTAATCGATTTGCTGTAGCCACCAGCCAATCCCTAGCCACCTTAGCTGGTATGGAAATGTTTTGGGCTGGAGGCAATGCCGTAGATGCTGCTATAGCCACAGCGATCGCGTTGACAGTGGTTGAGCCTACCTGTAATGGTATCGGTTCTGATGCCTTCGCTTTAGTATGGGATGGGTCACTCCATGGTATCAATGGCTCTGGCAAAAGCCCTCAACACCTGACCCTTGAGCATTTTGCTGGCATGAGTCAAATTCCTGCTATCGGCTGGTTATCGGTAACAGTGCCAGGAGCGGTATCAGCATGGCGTAGTTTGTGGCAACGGTGGGGAAAGCTACCCTTTGAGCAATTGTTTGCCCCAGCGATTCGATACGCCGAAACCGGATTTCCGGTCTCCCCAGTCACAGCAAGAGCTTGGAAACAAGCGGAAGCTCTGTACCTCCCCCTGATTGGACCAGAGTTTGAACCATTTAAACAGGTATTTTTCCCTAACCAGCGCGCACCAGTAGCTGGGGAGGTATGGGGGAGTAAGGATCATGCTAAGACCTTGAAAGCGATAGCAAACAGTGGTGGTGAAAGCTTTTATCAAGGGGAAATTGCTGATGCGATCGCAAACTTTGCGGCTAATACTGGTGGCGTGCTGACCAAAGCTGACCTAGCTACCCACCAAGCTGAGTGGGTAGACCCGATTTCAACTAACTATCGTGACCTGACCGTATGGGAGATTCCCCCCAACACCCAAGGGATGGCGGCCTTAATGGCATTGAATATAATCGAAGGTTTTGACTTAAGCCACTATCCCCGTGAATCAGCGCAAAGCTACCATCTACAAATCGAAGCCATGAAGCTAGCCTTTGCTGATGTTCATCGCCATATCACTGACCCTCGGTTTATGGAACTCCCAATCGAAACGCTATTAGACCATGGGTATGCCAGGGAACGCCGGAAGTTAATTGGGGAAAACGCGATCGCGTTAGCAAAACCCGGTTTACCCAAAGGTGGCACAGTTTATCTAGCAGCAGCAGATGGGGAATTAATGGTATCCTTTATCCAATCTAACTTTCAAGGCTTTGGGAGCGGGATTGTTATTCCTGGCACTGGGATTGCCTTGCAAAACCGAGCCTTAGGGTTTACCCTAGAATCTGGTCATCCTAATCAAGTCGCACCAGGTAAGCGGTCATATCATACCATTATTCCCGGTTTTCTGACTCAAAATGGTCAACCTCTAGGGCCCTTTGGAGTTATGGGAGGTCCCATGCAGCCTCAGGGACATGTACAGGTAGTGGTTAACCTAGCAGATTACGGCATGAATCCTCAAGCTGCTCTAGATGCTCCCAGATGGCGATTTGTGGATGGGTCACAAGTCCTGTTAGAACAGAGTGTACCCCGTCATATTGCTCTGGAGCTAGCTGAGATGGGTCATGACATTCAGGTTATGGCAGATAGCATAAATTTTGGTAAAGGTCAAGTAATTTGGCGTCACTCAGGGGTTTTGGTAGCGGCATCTGAACCCCGTGGTGATGGATTAGCGTTAGTAG
>NZ_JAAHFV010000484.1:0-4013 GCF_010672755.1 Moorena sp. SIO1F2 | reverse complement strand
GTGTGAAAACGATTCTGGAAGCGTTACCCCACTTAACCTTAAACCTAATTTCAACGCCTATGTCTAAGGTCGGAGAGACATAGTTATTCGGGTATATATCATCGGTAACTGATAATAGGTAATTGCCAATTTACAATTGAGGATCATACTATGGCTGCTATTAAACACCACTTGTATATCGCAATTACCTATTACCTATTACCTATTACCTATTACCTATTACCTATTACCCATGACCTATTAACAGACACTCATCTCTATCAACATGCATAGAAAATTAGTATTCTGGTTGAGATGTTCTTGGAGTCAATCGCGAAGTTTAATCACACATTGTGAAAATCTTGGGAAGGCTATCCTCAGTATTGTATAGTAAATATCCCCCAAAATGTTAAATTTTGGTGAAAAACACTTGGTGAAAAACACTTTTAGGTGCGCTTTTGGAAAGCGCACCTTAAGTGTCTTGCTATACAAAACGAATGGCAAGCACTCACCTTCGGTCTCACGGGACTTGTGAAAACTTAACGTTTCAAAAATTAAGGTAAAAACTTTAACGAGTAAAGTTTAAGTTAAAAGGAACTACTGACAGAACCTTCCTTTTCCCCTTACCTCAGCGATGCAGCAAGGGAACAGGGGAGGCAGCGCCGCCAAAGGGGGTTCCCCCCATGAGCGACTGCCGTGGTTTCCCCCACTCGCTATTGCATCAAGACAGGGAAAAGATGAGGGGTTACACCCTTCATATTAACAAATATAACAGATTCCCGTAAATCCCTCTCTTATTCTTTACTTGTCTTACGGATACGTTTCAGGAAAAGCCTAGCAAGTCGGGGTAGTTGATCAGAAAATTTTTTACCCTATTGACCCACTGATACCACGTTGCTTTCTTGCCATGGTACTTCCTGGGATTGATAGGGGAGATCGGGAGGATGGGAAAGATGGGAAAATGAGGAGAATGGGACAGGAGAATGGGCAACAGGAAGACTATTTCTTTTTTCGCTTTGCCAACAGTGGCAAGGCAGACAGTATACCTAGGAAACTCAGTGCTAGGAAAAATGGTAAGCGATCGCCTCCTTGCAAAGCTTCCCCTCCAGTTACTCCCAGCCAAGTATAGGCGAGGGTACCAGGAATAATCCCAAAGAAAGTGCCAAGGGTATACTCTACCGAGCCAATCGGGGTTAGACCAAACAGGAAATTCACTACATTAAAAGGAGAAATGGGGGCAAAGCGTACTGCTAAGACAAACATCAGGGGTGTCTGCATCACTGCTTGATTGAAGCTGACCAATGCTTTATGATGCCTGAACTTGTATTCAACCCAATCTCGCAATAGGTAACGCGCTACCCAAAATGCTCCCAATGCCCCCAAGGTTGCTCCGATAACAGACCAGAAGGTACCCCAAACTAAACCAAACACTGTACCACCAGCGATAGTCAGTACTGTGCCAGGAATTCCTAAAACCGTTGCCAGAGCATAAACCAGGATAAATAAACAGATTGCCCAATGGCCTAATTCTTGCAACTGTTGCACTAGGAACCTTTGGTTAAATAAGGCTCTGACAGGAGTCGAGTAACACAATAGGACCAAAATAAATAGCGCGATCGCTAACCAAAGGCTTCGTCTTTTCAGCAATATGTTCAATCTCATCAATCTTCTACCTTAATCACCTTAAATTCTTAGGACTTAGGGTCAGGACTTAGGCAAAACTCGACTTTTATTCGCTTTTATATTCGCCCTGATGGTGTAGGGTCTGTTATTAACACACCCTACAAGCAGAGTTATTGCCTAAGTCTTGATTGTTTCCAAAGTAGGGGGGTGGTAGATAGCACCGCTAATACAACTAGTGCTGCGATCATTTGCCAGGGGGGACTACCGCTGATAGCTTCCAGACCACTGCGACCTAACCAAGCATAAGCAAAGGTAGCCGGGATAATTCCCACTGCGGTGGCTATCACATAGGTGGGTAGAGGAATTGGTGTTAAGCCGAACAAATAGTTAACCGCATTGAATGGAAAAATTGGCGCGAGGCGAATTGAGAGCACAAACCAAAAACCATTTTTCTCAATGCCCTCACTGAGTTGCTCCAAACGAGAGTCCTGAAACTTATCCTTAACCCAATCACCAGCAACAAAGCGAGCAATCATAAACGCAGCCGTTGCTCCCAAAGTAGCACCAATCACAGTCCACAAAGTACCCAGCATTAGTCCAAACAGAGCACCAGCCGAAAAGGTTAAAATCGCATCAGGAACAGCTAGTACTGTGGCAACAATATAAATTAAAATGTACCCCAGTGGTCCAAAAATACCCATGCTTTCCTGAAGCCATCTCAGATTTTCCAGCTTCAGCCAAGACCCAACCGGCGTAAATAGTAAAATTAAGGCAGCTGTCACTAGAACTATTGCCCCAATCCCTAACCTGAGTCCTAGCTTTCTCTTGGACTGGGGCAGATTTTGAGATGTCGAGGATGAAAGGTTCATGAGCTGGGGAAAAGGTAATGGGTAATTGGTGATTTTGAAATAGGGTGATTTTGAAATAGGATTAGTTTTGGGCTGACAAACTAATTAGGAATCGAATCCTATCACATACGATATCAAGATTGACTATATTTATTGACACAGTATCGGTAGTGTTAACGTCCCAATTTTATAAGTTTTATAGAGGGTTAATCGTCATTTTTAACTGCTCATTCAGTTCTAGATATTTCCAGTATACATGAATCTATTAAATCCTAGCTTAATGAGTTTTTACTGAGAATAGCCTTAATCAATAACGAGCTAGTTTGGTCAATCAGCGAATCAGTGCAAATCATACAGATAGAAGTTAGGCAAAAGTGCAAAAGTTCCTGATAGCAAGTTGCTTTCTGGTGATGTTACTTGCTGATCACAAGCTCATCCCCCTGATCCCCCTCATATGAAGTCGGGTTGAATACCCATCATAAAAGTGTGGGGCCCCGGAGATGGGGAGATGGGGAGATGGGGAAATGGGGAGATGGGGAGATGGGGAAATGGGGAGATGGGGAAATGGGGAGATGGGGAGATGGGCTAGGCATAGAACAAGTTAATATGCTATTGTTTTCGCCATCTACACAAGAGAATTTAGATTAATTTTAGAAATAGGGTACCCATATCACAAGTAGAACATGCTACTATTATCTCCGTCTTTAGCAGATGACTATAGACTAGTCAGCCTGGGAGGTCTACCACATGATCAAGTTTTAGTTTCAAGTTCAACTAGCCGTTTATCGGTAATTAATTGTTTACAAGTTGGGTTGACAAGTCTGGCCAAGCAGGAGTAACTGGGTTGTCTTGATGCTTGTCTTGATGCAAAGCGCGAGTGGGGGGAAGCCCTTCAGGTCGGCGCACCCGTCGCTATTCGAGATCTCGGCATCAGCTCCTGGCACGACCCTGGAAACTATGGGCAGAAGACCTTTGATTCTACAAGCCCATGGCTCTAATCAACCCAAACTGGGCAGTTGATTGGTTGCAGTTGATTCGCGATCGCTAAACAAACCAATAGCTAGTAATCCTTCGCAAAATTCAACATCTGTGTCTTGATGCAGTCGGTATTTCCGCCGTCTTTTACTAGCTAATACTTTTCGGTAAATTCCAGCGTTGATTGACCGAATAGTTTTCCTAAAAACGGATAATAAACGTTTCAAACTGGCTCGTAGGGTGCTGCGGAAACCGCCAATCGCTCTAAATCCTGTTTGCGGATCACAATCCCAATTGTATACCCAGCACTATTGAGTAAATTAGCAACTTATAGTAAAATAATTTCACCAATCGACTTGCCATCGACTTGTCATCGACTTGCCATTTAACTAGGCAGAGGTCGATCTCTGCTGTTGCATTTTGGTCGAAACTATGGAAAACCTTAAGACTACATTCAACAATACAATCAACGTTATCAAAGAAAGGATCTTTGATACCGATTTCAAGCTCGCCAACATCCCTATTTCCACGATAGTTATTGTGGTGCTCATCCTCTTGCTCACCCAGATATTGCGAGGCTTGTTCACA
>NZ_JAAHFV010000483.1:0-4024 GCF_010672755.1 Moorena sp. SIO1F2 | reverse complement strand
TCAATTCTCTTTACCATGAGGTACAAAGGTATCCCCCTAAATCCCCCTTAAAAAGGGGGACTTTGAGGTTTATAATTTTACCTTATACATGCAATAAACGCTATATAGTTTTTCTAAATAGATCATGAAGCCCAATCCTTATTGATCATAACATCAAAAACTCCTCGTATTTCTTTCCTACTTTTCCCCACTCCCGACTCCCGACTCCCGACTCCCGACTCCCGATTCCCGATTCCCGACTCCCCAATGTTATCATTCTGAAATTTTCAGTTCATCAATATTCCAGAATGCGCCTCCTAGAGCGGAATATTGAATTCCTTCTATGGAATTACGAACTGCGGTCATGGAGAGAGGGTTAATCAGATAAATATAAGGCAAGTGTTCTAAATTAATCCGTTGGGCTTCTTGATAAATCTTTTTGCGATTGTTTTCATCTAATTCTTGAGCGCCTTGGATATAAAGGTCACTTATTTTTTGCTCCCAATCGGCTATTTTACGACCTTGAATGGGGGATTGACCAGGGAAGGTTTTTTGATTAAAGCTGTGCAATCCCCCATCCACAGACCAGACATTAGAACTATTATTGGGTTCAAAGCCACCGCCACTAAAACCAAGGAGATGGCATTCCCAATCTAAGCTATTGCCGAGTTTGTCTACTAGGGTATTGAAGGCAATGGGAGTAAAATCGACTTTAATGCCAATTTTACTGAGGTCTTGCTTAATCTGTGCTCCCATGGCTTCTCGCAGCTTATTACCAGCATTAGTCATTAAGGTGAAACGGACTCGATTACCTTGGCTATCGAACAATTCGCCTTCCTCATTGTATTTAAAGCCCGCCTTTAATAGTAATTTTTTGGCTTTTTCGGGATTATAGTCATACACGGGTAACCCTTCTTCTGGTGATAGATAATAGGGGCTTTGCACGGGTATATTAGAATATTGCGGCGCACCTAACCCCCGATACAAATTATTCAGCATCGTTTGCCGGTCTATGCCATAGGCAACGGCTTGTCTAAATTCGAGAGTATTAAACCAACGGGACTTAATTGGATCTACTAAAGGCTGTCCATCCCGGCTACCGGTGTTGAGATTGAAGGAGATAAAACTGGAACTGAGGGTAGGACCACCGATGTGGATGGTAAAGTTACCCTTTTTTTCCTCCTGCTTGAGCAGGGAATAGTATTCAGGGGATACACCAAGAGAATCTAATCCGCCGGAACGAAACTGAATGAAGGATGAATCCGTTGATTCTACAATTTCCCAGATCACCCGCTCAATATAAGGTTGCTGGTTTCCCTGTTCATCTTTTTTCCAGTAGTAGGGATTACGGTCATAAACCACCCGCTGACTGGTGCGGTAGAGTTTAAGTTTGTAAGGACCGTTGACAATAATATCCTTGGGGTCTGTATCTACCCCCCACATGGTCAAAAACTTAGGATTCCCCTCTGAATCTTTGGTTTTTACGGATTCTTGCAGCACATGAGCGGGTAAGATCTTTAAGCCAGTACTGCGGAGAAAGGGCGCAAAGGGTTCAGGCACAGAAAATTCCACCTGACGCTGGTCTATCTTCCTGACCTTTGGTAAGGCTCGACTCTTGCCAACCCGGAGGATATCTCTAGAATCAGTGGGAATTTCTGGGTTGAGGTAGATGTCATTGTAGGTAAAGACGACATCATCAGTGGTTAGGGGCTCACCATCGGACCACTTTAGCCCCTCCCTCAAGGTAAATAGGATTTTAAGTTTATCGTCGGAAATCTGCCAGGATTCCGCTAAACCCGGGATTATTTCCCCGGTGATGCCATCAGTGTCTACTAAACCCTCAAAGGTAAGACCAAAAATACTGGTGGCACTTTGGTTGAGGGCATAGTTAAAGGTATTTATGTCACTGAGAATACTCTGGACTATGTGGGGAACGTCAGCTGCCTTGGTTTCAAATTGGCTGATGCTACAGCCAGGCAGTGCGATCGCAAAACTCAAAGCCAGGAAAATTCCTAGACAACGATGCCAGAGAAGCACAAGAGATTTAGCAGAGGTCATATAAGAAAGGGAGTAGGGAGTAGGGAGTAGGGGGTAGGGAATCGGGAGTGGGGAATCGGGAGTCGGGAGTCGGGAAAATAGTTAGTTGTTTACTAGCATACCAAGTGGCGTAGGGTGGGTTAGGGGCGGGCTTGCCCTGATCATCCCCCTCTTCGGGCTAGCGTGCGATCGCATTTTGCTGAGATCTGGCACCAGTACAAAAAAACTTACAGCCGTTTTCACCTCATCCCTCTGTTCAGATCAGAAAAATACCATAACACAAGTACCCTCATGGGTACTATCAAAATTCGATTTATTGTTTATAATAAAACCCACACTTTTAATAACAGGAGTAACCCACCAAAAGCCTTGATTCCTAAACAGCTGATAGCTGAATGGTTACCTTATAGGAGCTAACTGCTACTGTGATTCCGTAAGCATTCAGCGGTCAGTGTTCAGCGGTCAGCTGACGTAACAGAGATTAAACCAATGCGTACCTGTTTTATTCAAAAGCACCTCAAGTAGCGCATTAGCTGAGAGCTGAGAGCTGATAGCTGAGAGCTGATAGCTGATAGCTGAATGGTTACGTGATTCCAGTCACCAAACCATTAAGGTTAGTGTCACAAACTAAGTACATACATCACTGTAGTGTTATAGTAGTTTTATAATTATTACGAAATATTACCTACAAAGTCATCGAGACCTATAGGGTTCACAAGTTTTGCCCCAAACGTTCACAAGTTATCGATATTAGGTAATCAATGGGTGCATTTTGTGACGACTTTGAACCAATAAAGGGGAGCATTGAAGCCCGAAATAATTCTTTGATAATTAATTAGGACTTACCCATTGCCCCCTAAATCCCCCAAACTTGGGGGACTTTCGTGACTTTGTCCCCCCCAGATTTGGGGGGTTAGGGGGGCAAAAGCAACTAAACTTTCCTAAGTCCTATTAATGCAAATTGAAAATTGAATATGGAAGCCAAGATGATGCAAAATCCTTTTACCTACGGTCAGCCAGTTTCCCTAGAGCGTTTTGTGGGACGACGATCAGAAATTCAGGCGGCCTTTGATCAAATCTATAACCGTAGTAACCTAGCCCTTTGGGGAGGGCCAGCCATGGGCAAGACCTCTTTCCTGGAACTCCTGGCTTCCCCCCAAGTTTGGCAACACTATGGACAAGACCCATCCCAGGCTGTGATCGTGCTCCTGAGTTGCCAGAGTATCCAACCCTTTACAGCTCCAAGGTTTTGGAAAGAAGTCTTTAATCTGCTCCAAGAGGAATTACACAGTGAGCCAGACCTCCAGGAACAGATCCAGACATTGCTGGACCAGGGAAAAGCAACCAGCAGGGGCATGCGCCAAGTATTAAAGCAGCTTGGCAAACGCCACAAATTCTTACTGTTGCTAGTGGATGACTATGATTGGGCACTGCTGGAAAACCAGCACTATAGTCATGCTGACATGGAAACCTTTGTCACGGAGTGTCGCAGTATTGCCTATCACTCTAAGGAGAGGAAATATCTATCCATGATTGTGGCCTCACTCCGGCGTCTCAGTGAACTTGGTCCTGCTCTCAATCCCCATAGTTCTCCCTGGTACAACCATTATCTGTTCCAATCCCTCAAGCCATTGACTGACTCTGACATTGATCAATTAATGGCTGGTATGCCAATTACCCCAACCTTACGGGATCTCATCCGAGACATTGCTGGTGGACATCCGGCTCTGCTCCAGATTGCTGGTTCTTTGCTTTATCGAGAGCTAAAAACTGGCAAAATCCCTGATGCCCAAGCCTTTACTCGGGACTTTGAAGCTACTACCCTATCGATTTTTGAAACGATTTGGAAAAGGTGCAGCGAGGTTGAGCAAGCTTTATTGATGTTGATTGCCTTATTTAAGTTAAACGGTCGTCTCCATCATAACAAGCACTTTGACTTAAAAGGTATTGACGTAATCTTTAGCCAACACCAGCGAGAGTTAACTAACCTCGTCGAACAAGGGGTGAA
>NZ_JAAHFV010000482.1:0-4056 GCF_010672755.1 Moorena sp. SIO1F2 | reverse complement strand
CACGCCGTCGAGCGTCAGCGCGTCGTGATTGTCGGCAAGGTCCTGGCCCGAGTACCGGTAGTTGACGAGCAGACCGTGCGACTCGGCCATGCCCTTGTCGCTCGTGTCGCCCATCCAGTTGATGCGCTCGACGCAGGCGCCGTTGCGCAATTGGAAGCGGGCGACCGGGTCCAGCGGCAGGCCTCGGCGGCGGGCGCCGACCAGGTATTATGATCGATCCGAACTGGTCAGAATACCGAGTACAACTTTAGGAGATGCAATCAATGCAGGAAAAATATTGCTGTCCCTGGGAACATCTCTTTTACGAACCAGTATTACTGGATTCTGCTTCTGGAGATGCTGATAGCGGTGATACGGTTGAATACTATCAGTCGGCGCTGAAATCTGGAGAGCATCGTATCTTAGATATTGGTTGTGGGACAGGTCGCTTAGCAATTCCTCTGGCTCAATGTAATTATGAGGTCCACGCAGTTGATTGCTCGCCAGAGATGATTTCTTTCTTCCAGGACAAGTTAAAAAGTTTCAGCCAGGAAGGACACTCTAGCCTGCAAGATAATCTACATCTCAGTTCCCTGGATATTGTGACATCTTCCTATGGGAAGAAGGTTGATGTTGCGATCGCAGTCGATGACTTTCTAACCCATTTTCTGGACAAATCTAGTTTACGGAGTGCCCTTAAGAATATTGCCCTTAGCCTTAAGCTAGGAGGACGTTTTATGACAGATTTACGTGGTCGCAGTCAAGAACGACTGGCCAAAGCTAGCCAAGCCGGAGCTAAACCAATGCTTTTTTTTGGGATTGTTCATCAAGTATCAACCCCTTCTGGGAAT
Source organism: Moorena sp. SIO1F2 (assembly GCF_010672755.1). Lineage (NCBI taxonomy): Bacteria > Bacillati > Cyanobacteriota > Cyanophyceae > Coleofasciculales > Coleofasciculaceae > Moorena > Moorena sp. SIO1F2. The sequence continues at coordinate 3,226 of NZ_JAAHFV010000482.1, read as the reverse complement.
CGCTCTGTTGCCATGCGCTCAGCTGAAGATTACGATCCCCATAGACAAATCATGACAAGTAACCAAATATTTGAATGGATTGCACCTGATGGGACAGTTGAGCGCACAGTCTATCGTACACTCCGACAGCGATTGTACCATCAAGAAGAACTAGAAAAGATTGCTTTAGACGTCGGTCTAAGGTTGGTATCTGTGTACAAGCGTCTTCATCCCATGCAGCCAGCCAGCTTTACCTCAGGGATGTCTTTAGAATTTTGCACAGTGTAGTTGAAAAACTTCAAATACGTGTATGGACTTACTTCTCTCAGCCCACGCTGATGATGTTGCTTATTCGATTGGTGGTCTTCTGCTGAAAGGATATTGTCACGAACCTAAGCTTGTGACTGTTTTTCAAAAGAGCATTTATGCGCCCTATAGTGTGGAATCAGGATCCTCCGAGGCCGTTATTTGCAATATTCGATATGCAGAGGATATCGCCTACGCGAATAAGTTAGGGCTTCAGCATGAGGGCATCGGTCTTAAGGATGTGACACTTCGGGGTTATACTAACCTGGATACAATCTTTACTGTAACTGATTATCGTCAGGATCCCGATGCGGAAGCAAGTATTCAAGCTATTCAGTCCTTTTTAAACACGCAAACTGGTGTAACACGCCTTTGGGTTCCTCTGGGAATTGGCAACCATATCGATCACATCATTCTGCAGAAAGCTGTTTTGTTATGGTCAGCCACTTCTTCGCTGGAAAAGATTTTTTATGAAGATGTTCCCTATACGGGGTTTGAAGAACTCAGTACAATTGAAACCTGGGTTCAGCAAACCTTAGGTGCTGCTGAGTTAGAAATGATTGACATCTGTCAACACCTTGAAGAAAAGCTCCAAAATTTACAACTATATTCCTCACAAGTCTCTTCCGAAGATCTTGAGCGGGTTAAGTTTCATGCTCAGCGCATTGTAGCCGGAACGGCTGTGGAACGTATTTGGCGTCAGAAGACCTGACGCTTTAATCAATTAGCATTGCAAACTAATTAGTACACTAGGTACATAGAAGTGTACCTATGAATATTGGCAATCCATGAACATCGTAATTGTGACTCAATGGCTCGAGCATATGGGAGGATCGGAGGTCCTAACCATGGCCACTGCACTGGCTTTAGACCTGTTGGGACACCAGGTGACGGTTATGATCGCGGAAGGAACCATTCACCCTAGCTTTACAGCACAATTACAACAGCAAAACATTCGTTTTATTTCTTTAGATGTCGAGGGTTCCCTAGACAAAAAACTCAATACTCTCCAAGCGTTATTAGTACAACAGTCATGGGACATCCTTCACTTTATTCCGGTGGAGTCCTTAGCTTGTGCCTGGGTGCAACATACAACAGATACAGCGCATAACAACATTCCGATTGTAGTTACAGAAACCACCAATGCTTCTCCCTCAGTTTGGTGGATGGGCAAAGATGAACAATATGTGTTGCAGAACGTTCAGGGTGTGATTGCCATGTCTTATCAGGCAGCAAGTAACATTTGGCGTTTACGTGACAAAAACAAGCCTCTACATGTGATTCCCTCCTTTTTACCTCCCCAGAATAGATCCTGGGAAACCTTTATGAGTCCAATTGCAGAGACTGCATTTAACCATATTGGTTGTATCAGCCGTTTGTCTGAGGAAAAAGGGTTAGAATTCCTATTAGCAGCAATGGCAATGCTCAAGGCTGAAAACTCTCAGATAACGCTCCATTTATACGGTGATGGACAAGAGCGTTACCGAGTCGAGTCTCTCATTCGTGCCTTTGAGCTGGAGAATTCGGTGATTTTACATGGCTATGTTGAGGATATCTATGAAGCGATCGAGCAGTGTAGCTTATTTGTTTTGCCGTCTTTGCTTGAAGGCCTTCCCCTTTCGTTGCTCGAGATTATGGCATCAGGTCGCACCTTCATTGCAACGAATGTGGGCGGTATACCAGAACTTGTCAATGATGGCGATTGGGCCATGCTGGTCGAAAAAGGAGATTCCAGAGCATTGGCGAATGCAATCAAATGTATTGCCTATAATCGAGAACATTTACTGCATGCTGGCAAAAAGGCAAGAGCTGTGTACGAAAAATCTTGGCATTCCAAACTCATGGCAGAAACTATCGTTAAATTCTACAAAGATGTTTTGAGCCGAGCTGACCTGTAGAGAAATTTATCCCCAGTTACTAACACAACATTTAACTCACGAGCCTGGTCACAAAATTCTCAAACTGTAGAGGCATTCAAGTATTTTCCTAGAAGCCCACCTAACTTCATCAGCACTGTAATGGCAGCGACGATGAAAAATCTTATAACCCACATTCCGCAGGTTGACAGTGTTGCTGGGGGATTTTATTAAAAATGCTAGAATGCTTACTATATAAGCATTAAACCCAGATTAATACGAGCGTGGTGCTAGCCAGCTCAAACCCCAGTCAATTCGGGCATGTGAGTCGTCCAGGGGAGAGATTAGTTGGGGCAACGATTGAGGGTAGCAATTGCGTAAACTGTGCGTTCGCTGCGCCACTAATAGCCGACCCAATGGGGTCGAATAGCCGACAATGAAGGACTATTCAACCGTGAGTCGGTTGGGACTTAATTCCTGAAACCATTGCCCCGTCTGACTTTTAAAATCTTCAAAACGTACATGAGGACCTGCGGAATGTGAGTTATAAGCCATCAGCCCGGTTTAATTTAGAGTATTTATTGTTCGTATTTATACTAACTAGTAACTAGTAAAATTTATTGAGTAACATTATTTACAATCTGGATAGCTTCTTGCATAAGCAAGTCCAGATGATGCTCACTTTTGAAACTTTCTCCATAAACCTTATAAACGGGCTCTACCATTTCCGTTCCTGACGGACGAGCAACAAACCATCCATTAGTCGTCCTGATCTTAATCCCTCCCAATGATGCATCATTCGCCGGAGCCCTGGTAAATTTAGCAACAATAGGATCCCCCGCCAGAGTAGACGCACTTATTTCAAACTCTGAGAGTTGACTTAGTTTTTTCTTTTGGCCTGGTTTAGCAGGAACAAAAATCTTAGTATAGTAACATTCACCATACTTATCGGTTAAATCTTGATAGTGCCTGCTGAGATCCTTTCCACTTTTCGCAAAAATTTCTGCTGCCAACAAGTTCATGACAATCGCGTCTTGAGCTGGTGGCCATACGGTAGCGTTTTTACTCTGGAAGGATGCTCCAGG
>NZ_JAAHFV010000481.1:0-4059 GCF_010672755.1 Moorena sp. SIO1F2 | reverse complement strand
TTGAGTAGCGTTGTATCGCTATTCCCTATTCCCTATTACCTATTCCCTCTTATATCTTCCCTGTTCCCTGTTCCCTGTTCCCTGTTCCCTAAAACCCCAAGGGCGAGGTAGATCCCCGAATTATAATATGGCCTTGATAGTTAAATCTCTCAAGGTGAAGGTGAAATCTAGTTTTTTGGTTGTGCTAATAAATTCAATGATGACTTCAGTAGCAACTGCTGTAGTCATCAGCACTAAATTCCGAGCTAATGGATAATCACAAACATCATCATTAACTGGGGAAGGAACTCGATAATTTTCATTCCAAATTATCTCACTGTAGTCTTCTGCTAACCCCACATGAAGACAAGGGGTTTGGGAACTATCACAGTAATCTTTTACGGCTTGACGAGCGACACTGTTATCAAAGGTGTCAATGACTAAAGTAGAATTATTCAGTAATTGTTTGGTATTAGCTGTAGTTAATTCCTTAACCTTAGCCTCCAATTTTACCCCAACCGCTTGGTAGAGGGAATGGGCCAGGATTTTGGCTTTATGGGCACCAATATCAGAGCGGTAGTAGGGTTGGGTAGAAAGATTGCGTTCTTCAATGCGATCGCAATCAATCACCTTAAGCTTTCCAAACCCTGAACGAGCTAAATTTTCGGTAATATTTGCTCCAAGTGCTCCCGCACCACACACGGTTACGGGGTAGTCACGTAACTGAGCCATGACTTGGGAGGTACGGTAGAGTTGTTCGTGGAAAAAAATTGACATAATCCTAATCCCGATATCGTCCCTCAATCACCCCAACCAAGGACTGTAAATCAAAATCGCGATCGCGTCCACTCAGACAAATCCCAGAACTGATTACAGTCAGATCCTGTTTAGATATCGCTGATATGTGGTGTTTACCGTCAGCAGTGCTCCAGCGCACCTGCCAGAATTCTCCCCGGTCATGGAACTGTTGCAGTGCTCCCCCACCCATTTCCAAAGCTTGTTCCAGCCTTCTGTGATCCCGTTGATGCAGAGCTTTACCTTTAAAATCTTTAGTCTGTTGTGTTACCAAGTCATAAACTATTCTCATTTCTGGTGTCAGCCCCTTTACATCCAGTTCTTCAGGTGGTGTTATTTGCTTTAACTGCTCTCTAAGTTGTTCTGCTAGTAAAGGATCTCCCTTACGGTCAAGCTGTTGAAACCACCAAGCTTTACCATCCCCACGAGCCACCACTTGTTCAAAGGCTACCCCGCCCTCTACCAGATGGATAGGAATAGGTTTAACCGTGCCAAAGCGCTGACGAGCATCCGATTCATTGACTGGATACCCTAGCCAGGTCTTTCCCGACAATTGATAAGCTAGTCGTAAACGCAACGGTTGGAGCAGTTGCCAATACTCATCAAGTTGAAACACATCTGGCTCTTCCACCACAGTTGCCACTTTCTCGTTGACTGGCTGAAAAATACCCCATCCTTCAAAGTTACGAGGCTTAGGGGAAAATGTATAAATCATTCCAGCAACACGAGTTCTTACCCGTCCCCCACGTACACAGGGAGCGAGGAATTGATTGTCACTCAGTTGCGCTTCCTTTGCAGCAATTTGATTGATGAGGTCGAGGATATTTGCCATCATTCAACTCCAAGGGGACTACCGTTATACCCGCGCATGAAGCGCGGGAGGGGAATTGGAGACTGGATCTGTTGCGCTTTTTGATAATCTATGCTAGGATTAAGGAATATTAATGCGCCTTTTAGGTGCCGGTTTGCGCGCAAGCTGAAAAGCCCCTGCTAGAAGCGTAGACCAAAATACAAGTAAGCTCAATGATTTGATCGGAGAGTCTAGAGGCTGTTTGGTTCAGCCGTTAAGAGTTTTTACTCTTAAGAATCCCAGCTCCTTTGGAGCCGCTACGCGAACGCTATAATCGCTTGATTTAGCGATGGGAGTATCAAGATCCTGCTCTATTGTATACATATTGTATTGATGCAGTCGCTCATGGGGGAAACCCCCTTTGGGGGCGCTGCATCGCAATGTGCAAGTCGCCAGAGCAAAAGCGTTCGTCACTTAGAAGGAACTCCGCCGGTGAGTTACTACACACTCTTTAAATGATGGCTACTTCTAAGCCCACATTCCGGGTTCTTTGCGCCTTCCTCGCTTCACGCCCGCTACGTTAGAGTAACGGTAATTTTCCTCTCGTACTAATGTATGTAAGCTCTGGCTGTTAGGGCACACAAGTCGTTAAAATTTATTCAAATAATCACGACTACTTATCATTTAATCACGACTACTTATCATTTCGCACCGGTAGCGGTGTATCCAAAATTTCCATCAATAAGTCTAGCCGTGACGGACGAGTCATCAGTGGAACCAGGTTTGGTAGAGAATAGTAATCTCCAGCAAAGGTAAAGGTTTCTACTGGCACCTCTTGCTGCTTCAGTGTAGTTTCCACCCAGTCGTAGGAGTAACCAACTCGGACAATAATCACATTGGGCATCAATCCCAATTCACGAGAGTAGGTCTTGTAAACTTTACCAAAGTAAGGTGCTGTGTTTTCACCTTCATCGGTAACCAAGATAATCTGGTCAACCGCCTGCTTCCGAGAGCGCATTACTTCTAAACCACAACCAATGCTAGTTCCACCCCCTGCTTTGATGTGCCTGAAGGCACGTTCCCAGTCACTCAACTCTTTTCCTTGAGCCTTAACTGGGTAAGGCATGGTATCGAAGGCATAGACAAACAGCTCAGCTTCAGTAATACCAGAGATTAGGGCTGCCAGCCGCTTACCAACTTCAATGGCTTTGTCCATTGAACCGGACTTGTCCACTAGTAGACCAGTGGGCTTGGTAATGGTACCCTTGCGCTTTACTTGCTCATTGGTAACTTGTTTTAACTTAGCAAGAGTTTGAGTATCTAACTGAGCAGCTTCAGCAGCAACTTGTGCCTTGAACGCAGAAACGCGATCGCTTGTCTGTGCCTGTTCTAGCTTTGCCTCAATCAACTCCTTGACCTGTGGGTGTTCCATCGCACCCCGCCCTTGGAGGGATTTGAGATTATTAATTACCTCTTGGGGTGTCATGGAATTGATTAGTGCTACCAACACCGTAGGAGTGACAGAGCGCACAGCACCAATGGCGATGGTGTAGGGAATCTTATGTTCAACAATCAATTGCGCCTGTTCAGCAGCAGTTTCCGTTTTCGCTAACTGCTTGAGTATCCAAGCTAAAGAACCTTCTGGAGGATGATCCTTAAATAAGACTGCATCTGCTCTAGGGCTAGGCTTAATATGTAAACTAGCATAGAGATGCTTCATCGCCTTTCGACCCCGCAATGCTGCTCGGTCAAACAATGCTGGAGTCTTTTCCCGTGTTTTAAGGTAGCGCCGCACTGCTGTCCGAGCCGAACGAGGCACCTTATTGCGCTGCTGCTTCATAAAATCCACTACTCGTGCCACCTGGTAGGGTGGGAATTTTTGCAGCATCACAAAGCCAGCATCTCGGTGTTCAGTCAAATTGCTAGTCAACAAATGACCTAAAAACACTTCTTTGTGGTCCCGGACATCCCCATGATTTTCGTACCAAACCGCTAAGTGACCGTAAAAAATTGGGTCAAGTTCTACCATCAGTTGGTGCAATTCTGTTACTTGCTCCAGCTTACGATGGGGTGTAGTTAATAAACTGTTTAGTAATTCTAAACGCAGGTCACGCTCTTCAGTTTTCATAGGATTCACCTCCTATGGTCCTATGTAATTTCTGGATAAATCTATAATTTACTTGGTTGTTTGGTTGTTTGGTTTAAGGTTGAAGGTTGTTTGGTTTAAGGTTGAAGGTTGTTTGGTTTAAGGTTGAAGGTTGTTTGGTTTAAGGTTGAAGGTTGTTTGGTTTAAGGTTGAAGGTTTACTAAAAATCAACCTTAAATATTGTAAATATTATCCACTAGTTTAGTAGCCTTGTTTCGGCTTCTCAAATTCAAATACTCGATCAAGATAAATTATTAACAGACATAGTTACATCCAGTCAAGAATAAATAATGCCAATAATAATTATAACAATGGTAGCTAATACTAGCTTAAGATCCCCGATTAATGA
>NZ_JAAHFV010000480.1:0-4062 GCF_010672755.1 Moorena sp. SIO1F2 | reverse complement strand
CGTTTTCCTAGGATAGAATGCCAATATTACTCTCAGTAGGGAATAGGGAGTCGGGAGTAGGGAGTAGGGAGTAGGGAGTCGGGAGTCGGGAGTAGGGAGTCGGGAGTAGGGAGTCGGGAGTAGGGAGTCGGGAGTAGGGAGTAGGGAGTCGGCAGTGGCCTCCAGAAAATTGAATGTACCATCTGGCCATCTCCCCATCTGGCCATCTCCCCCACACTTCCCACACTTCCCACACTTCCCGCGCCCCCGCCCCACCCTCCCGATTCCCGATTCCCGATTCCCGATTCCCTGTTCCCTGTTCCCTGTTCCCTGTTCCCTTTGCTATACCAACCACCCATGAGTAATTCTCAAGCAAACAACCGTAAAACTATTAACAAAGTCGCTATTGTAGGAGGAACCCACGGCAATGAATTTACCGGTGTATACCTAGTCAAAAAGTTTGAGAAGTTTCCAGAATTAATCACTAGACCTAGTTTTGAAACCTTGACAAAAATAGGTAATCCCCAAGCCTTTCAAGCGGCTAGGAGATATATTGATACAGACTTAAACCGCTGCTTTGCTAAAAGTGACCTGGAAAATCCTGAGCTTTCTTTCTATGAACAAACCCGAGCAAAAGAGATGGCTACAACCCTAGGACCAAAAGGCAATTCCCAGGTAGATTTTATTCTAGATTTGCACAGTACCAGTGCTAATATGGGGTTTACTATCATTCTCGTCAACAACGACCCCTTTAATTGGCAACTTGCTGCTTATCTGAGTTCCCTTGACCCCTTAGTTAGAGTTTTAAGTTCCATTGAACCAGGTAAAGAAAATACCTTTCTAAACTCTCTATGTAACTTCGGCTGTTCTATTGAAGTCGGTCCCATTGCACCAGCTAGTCTCAAGGGCGCTATTTTTCAGAAAACTGAATCCTTAATTCACGCCACGTTAGATTATATTGAAGACTATAATAACGGTAAACTATTATCAAACACTTATCCTCTAACCATTTATCACTATTTCAAAGTAGTTGACTATCCCAGAAACAAAGCTGGTGAACTAGAAGGTATGATTCATCCTCATCTCCAGGGCAGAGATTATCAAGAACTTAATCCTGGTGACCCCATGTTTCTTACCTTCGATGGCACCACAATTTACTATGAAGAACAAGCCACGGTTTGGCCAGTATTTATTAATGAAGTTGCCTACTATGAAAAAGGAGTAGCTATGTGTTTGACTAAAAAAGAGATAGTTAGTGTTTAGGGAATCGGGAACAGGGAACAGGGAACAGGGAAAGGAGATGGGGAGATGGGGAGATGGGGAGATGGGGACCCACCCCTAACCCCTCCCAGGAGGGGAGATGGGGAGATGGGGAGATGATAGCGTTTTGCTTGTAGCTTAAGTAGAATCCCGACTCCCGATTCCCGACTCCCGACTCCCGATTCCCGACTCCCGATTCCCGACTCCCGACTCCCGATTCCCGATTCCCGATTCCCTACTCCTGACTCTGTAATCCCTGCTGCAATATTTCTAAAACTTTGGCTAAGTTTCCGGCTAATAATGCAGCTTTATCTAACCATAATCCCGGAAAAATTTCTGAACAAAGTATGCCCTCAGGATTGGCTTCCAGTTGAGTATATTCCCCTTCAGTTAACCGAAACCAATCAAATTCACCATCATCAACTCGCCATACCAAATACTCTTGTACTGCATTACGGCGATAAACGTTTAATTTTTTGTGTAAATCAATAGAAACAGTGCTAGCCGCAATTTCAACGATTAACTCCGGCGCACCTTCTACATAGCCATCCTGACTAATTGTAGATTGTCCTCCTACTTTTAGTCTAAGCAGTGCATCGGGTTGAGCTTCATTCTCAAGATCAAGCCTAACAGTACAATTATCTCCTAATTGCAGGTTAGGAGTATAGGTTTGGTAGAAGCCTAACCACAACATAATCTGAGCATGGGGTTCACCATGTTGTGTAATTCTCAGGGGAGATGCCATGTAAACAATTCCTTCAATTAATTCGGCTTTCTTCAAATCAGCCATAGCGGAATAGCGCAGCTCAAATTCCGCAAGGGTTAGTTGATCCCCATTTTCTAAACGAGGAATAGTCGGGTCCCGAGTAATTGTGGCAGTTGATGTCATTTTTTTCGGCTCTACTTTATTTGTTATTTAACAGGGAATAGGGAACAGGGAATGGGGAGATGGGGAGATGGGGAGATGGGGATAATTTTATTGCTGATCAATTTAATAATTATAGCGTTTTGCTTGTAGCTGAAGTAGAATCCCGATTCCCAATTCCCAATTCTCAATTCTCAATTCTCAATTCTCAATTCTCAATTCTAATCCGTATTCCCAACTATTGAAAACTGATTTATTCCTTCGGCAACCATTCGATATCCAGTAATTGCTCAAGACAGTAGGGACATTCTGAAGGAAAAGTTACGGAATTCTGAGTTTTTATCTTCACAAATCCTAGGGCATCGTTATAAATAGAACTCAGTTCATCATCTAGGTAATTACGGAGATTAGTCGTCAGTTTTCGTTTGAGCTGAATTCGGAAATTATAGATTTCACCTTGCCAGTGAACTGCATTATAGTCAGATTCAATTGTCCAATAGTGCAGTAATAATAAATGACGGATTACTTGTTCTAAAAGGCTAGCTACAGCATTTTTCTTTTCTCTGCCCAAATCCTCTAACTCCTCAATTAAGTTATCCCAATCTAGTTGATTAAATTCTTTGTTTTTCAGGAGTTTAATAGTTTCTTCTAGCCATTGGGCATCATCAATGTCGTAGAGATTTTTTAAATTTAAGCTACTATTTATACTACTCATAATCAATTGTCACTAAAAACCTCACTTACTTTTCTATATCAAACACTCCAGACACTTTCAAATTAATATCTTTAAATCCAGGAGATAAGACTAAATCATCACCGGAAAAGCTACCCACTTCTGTATAAGTATTTTCCTTAAGTTCTAATACCAAGATACTTTGACTTTCCGGGTCCACAATCCAGTATTCAGGAATAGCAAAATCTTGATATTGGATTCTTTTGGCAATATAGTCTCGCTCTCGTTGTAATTCTCCCGGGCTAACCACTTCAACCACTAATAAAGGCGGTGACATGGACAGGCGAATGGTATTACGCTTTGATAATTGTTGAATATGCTCTTCTCGGATAATGGTCAAATCAGGATAACGGTTTTTGGGTTCACCTCTAACTTCTAACTCTAATCCTTGACCCCGGACTCTACGATGACCTACCAGTAAAGCAAACTGAATCAATAAAAACGTAGCAATTTCAACATTAAATCCCGACTCTGGAGGCATTTCAATTAACTCTCCATTAAATAACTCATAGAATTTTTCTGAGTTATTATTGTATAATAAATACTCGTCAAAGCTTTGAAATTTATGGGTCAGTTGTACCATCATACTTCACCTGTAAAGTCCGTGTAAGCATTCAGCTAATGCGCTACGCGCACGCTACTTGAGGTGCTAATGCGCTACGCGCACGCTACTTGAGGTGCTATCAGCTAACACACCCTACTTACTTTTTTGGATAATATAGCAATTCTGTTTCCCATGAGGTACAAAGGGATCCCCCGTTGGTCCCCCTTAAAAAGGGGGACTTTGAGGTTGATAATTGTACCTCATACATGCAATCAACGCTATATTGTGTTCACGTGCAAAGCCCGGTGCGTTACCCCTATCGGCTAACACAAAAGCCCGGTGCGTTACGCCTACCGGCTAACACAAAAGTCCGGTGCGTTACCCCTATCGGCTAACACAAAAGCCCGGTGCGTTACGCCTATCGGCTAACACAAAAGCCCGGTGCGTTACGCCTATCGGCTAACACAAAAGCCCGGTGCGTTACGCCTATCGGCTAACACAAAAGCCCGGTGCGTTACGCCTATCGGCTAACACACCCTACTTACTTTCTTGGATAATAGCAATCCTAAATCAATTGTAAGAATTCTTGTTCCCTGCTCCTGTTCTCTCCCCATCACCCCATCTCCCCATCACCCCATCACCCCATCTCCCCATCTCCCCCTCTCCCCCTCTCCCCATCTC
>NZ_JAAHFV010000048.1:0-28844 GCF_010672755.1 Moorena sp. SIO1F2 | reverse complement strand
TTCCCTACCAAATTGAAAAAACTAAATTGGTTTCTGGGAGACGAGAGGTAAGTGAGCGTCTCCCTGTTCTATTAAATATTCCAGATACCACCAATCTTTCAAGTCATTAATATCCAATCCCTCATGATCATGGGTAATAAATGGCATAATCACCTTTCCAGCAATTGTATACTCTTCCAGCACTACTCTTGACCAAGCAATTTCCAAGCTAGCATTTTGCACATAGACCTCTGGCAACGCCTGATAGGGAGTACTATGCCAGGGGGTATGGGGGGTTGAAGGTTCAAGGTTGAAGGTTGAAGGTTGGGGGGTTGTTCGCGTAGTGTGGCCTTTTGGCCAAGGTTGGAGGTTGGGGGGTTGGGGGGTTGGGGGGTTGGGGGGTTGGAGGTTATGGTTAACCTGAGAATTGCCTAATTTAAGGGTGTTCTGCTCAAGCAACGGTTTCATCAGGTTGCCTTTGAGTACCCACATTTTTCCAGGATGCTGTTGGCATTTCTCTACTGCCCGTAAGGAGTCTACTTGATCAGCTTGAGCCAAAAACGCCTGCCAAGCTCGTTGAATGGTCTGTGGTTGGCGACAAGGACTGGTTGGTCGCAGGATGCTGAAGCAATCAAATTCTCGCCCAAGATCACTCAAATGCCTCAGGGTGTAATCAATCCACTCAATATCTGGTGACTTGTCGGTAGCATACTCTGGCGATCGCAAAAATGGTACCTCAGCGCTATAGTAACGAGCAATTTCCGCCACCTCTTCTGAGTCAGTGGAAACAATCACTGCTGAAAACACTTGGCTTTGGGTTGCAGCAGCAATAGTATAAGCAATTAACGGATGCCCTTTTAAACGACGAATATTTTTACCAGGTACTCGTTTGGAACCAGCTCGGGCTGGAATCAGGGCAACTACTGTCGGAGTTTTAGAATCTACCAATTTTCCTGATCTTAGACAATAATCTTGCTGGCAAATTTTTGATCACCACTTTATAGTTTACAGAAATAGGGAATAGGGAGTCGGGAGTCGGGAGTCGGGAGTCGGGAGTCGGGAGTCGGGAGTCGGGAGTCGGGAGTCGGGAGTCGGGAGTCGGGAATCGGGAGTAGTAGGAAAGAAATAGGAGTAATTTTTGGTTTTATAATAAATCACCATTGCAGTTAATTAGCTATTAGTAAATAATATATTTAATTCTTGTCAATATTGATATTATTATTGTATAATTATTGTAGCAGTAATCAAATATTTTAGGTACAATTTACTAGGGTTTATGGAGTAGTAATTAGGGCATAATAATTGCCCCTGACTACCGTGAAGTAAATCCCACATGACTTCCTTAATAAGGGAAGAAACTTGTTCGCGTAGCGTGGCCTTTTGGCCAAGGTAAATCATCTGGTAAATCATAAGTAGTAAAAAAACGTTCTAATAGAGCAATGGTAAAAATTAACAGTCATAGCTTGTAATCGCAAATCACACCATAAAAATCACACAATAAACAGAATCTGCACTAGCTACCTGTAGGGTGGGCAAAACCTTGCCCACCCTACAAATGGAGTCTGTGCGTAAGTCCTGAATCAGAAGGATAGCGGTGATACTACTTATGATTTACACAGAATTTTGACCCTATTCCCTGTTCCCTATTACCTAAAATCCAAAACGTACTTCAAGCAATTGATAACTGCAATCGTAAACATTATCTTGCAGCAAAGCAAATGACAAACTCAGACCAGTTTGATACCCGTTTCAACCTTTTACTAACTGCCTTCGAGCGCACCAACCAACAGATTGAACAGCTTGGTCACAGGATTGATGCTGTCACCCAACAGATTGAACAGCTTGGTCACAGAACTGATTCCAATGCTCGTGCTATCGAGCAGACCAACCAAAAGATTGAACAACTTGGTCACAGGATCGATTCTAATGCTCGTGCCATTGAAGCTCTAACCAATACTGTCCATGAGTTCAAACGAGATCGCGCTCAAGCATACTCTTTGATGGCAGATTTAGCTCAAAATCAATCCCGAATGTATGGCATGATGGCCAACTTAGATGAGCGACAGGAACAACTGTCTAACCGACAGGGTGAGATTGTGGAAATTCTGAAGTTATTGACTAAATCTAATTAGGATGCGCGAACCACTAGCGTAAGCATTTAGCTATCAGCTAAAGGCCTTTGGCCACGCTACGCGAACAGCTATCAGCTAAAGGCCTTTGGCCACGCTACGCGAACAGCTATCAGCTATCAGCTATCAGCCTATGGGCTACAGATGGTGCTACTATTCGCGCAGCATGCCCGTAGCGCAATTGGTGCTTTTGAAGAAAATAAGCTGACCGCTGACCGCTGACCGCTGACTGCTGACCGCTGACTGCTGATAGCTGTTGAGAAAACACTAAAAACTATTGCAGCAAATGACAAACTCAGACCAGTTTGATACCCGTTTCAACCTTTTACTCACTGCGATCGAGCAGATCAGCCAAGAGATTGAACAGCTTCGTCAAAGAACGGATTCTAATGCTCGTGCTATTGAAGCCCTAACCGATACTGTTCATCAGTTCAAACGGGATCGCTCTCAACTGTATTCTGTGATGGCTAATTTAGCACAATCTCAGTCTAATTTATTTCAATCTCAGGCTAATTTAGCGGACAGTCAATCCCGAATGTATGGCGTGATGGAAAATTTAGATGAGCGACAGGAACAACTTTCTCAGGGACAGGAGCAACTGTCTAACCGACAGGGTGAGATTGTAGAAATTCTGAAGTTATTGACTAAATCTAATTAAGATGCGCGAACCACTAGCCTAAGCATTTAGCTATCAGTAATCAGCTATCAGCTATCAGCCTATGGCCTACAGATGGTGCTACTGTTCGCGCAGCATGCCCGTAGCGCAATTGGTGCTTTTGAAGAAAATAAGCTGACCGCTGACCGCTGACCGCTGACTGCTGATAGCTCTTGAGAAAACACTAAAAACTATTGCAGTAAATGACAAATTCAGACCAGTTTGATACCCGTTTTAACCGTTTACTAACTGCCATTGAGCGCATCGACCAACAGATTGAACGGATCAGCCAACAGCTCGAAGAGCTTCGTCAAAGAACCGATTCTAATGCTCGTGCTATCGAAGCCTTAACCGATACTGTCAATGAGTTCAAACGCGATCGCTCTCGACTGTATTCTGTGATGGCCGATTTAGCAAACTCTCAGTCTAATTTAGCTCAAAGTCAATCCCGAATGTATGGCCTAATGGAGAACTTAGATGAGCGACAAGAACAACTCTCTCAGCGACAGGAACAACTGTCTAACCGACAGGGGGAGATTGTAGAAATTCTGAAATTATTGACTAAATCTCAAGCAGGGTAAATCTAAGCTATCAGCCGTCAGGATTCAGCGGTCAGCTGACCGCTGATAGCTGATAGCTTAAGCAAAAATAGTGGGACGGTCACCGTAAGCTAAGGTGCCATAACGTTATTAGGAAACTGCCCAAGCACATTACCCGCAGGCCCATATTGGCAGACGACATAGAAGGCGTTATATTGTCTACCTTGAATAGTTTTGACGCCCTGGGCTGCACCACACCCTAATTGGGTACTATTCTTCCATACCACCTGAGTAAAATGCCCGGTCTTTCCAGAAAACCCTGGATTGGCATAGTCATAGTCAGAAACCTCTTGGTACCAATTAGTCACTGCTTGGTCCCCGAGGGTAGCTGTGTCTACAGACGATGCTGTGGTATAGGAGACAAAGAGATTTTCTCCCACATTGGTTTTACTGTGTTGGAAAATGCCATTGCTTGCCAGATGATTCGCCCAGCTTTGAGCACTGTTGTTGAGAGAACTACTCAGGGTCATATTAGGACTATGATGGGTGCTCCGATAGGTATTGTGCTTAGACAAACTTGTGCTGCGCAATGTACTTAAGTTTATTCCTCTTTGCCCCATAACTGAGTTACTATTGATTATCCCCAAAAGAATTATCGTTGCCAAGCCGACATAAACAACCCTCAAGAATTGCTTCCGATTCATGGACTTACTCCTGACTAGGTAGGGAAAAAATTTTTATGTCTCATGTCACAAACCAATAGACCTCTGTGCAGCAAATAAAGTTCCACATTGTCGGATGTTTCTGGGGAAATATAAGTTAACATCCAAAACACTGATTCTGCCGTTGATTACGTTACAAAACTATAAAAATTTTTTCGACTATTACAGGGAATATCAAGGCTTTCAGCGTGTTAAGAAATGTTTGGCCAGCAGTATCAATTTTGGCGTTGCTGAATTAAGGAATGAATCCGCGATCATCTGGTTTTATTAAAGCCCCCTAAATCCCCCGAGCGAGGGATTGCTCGCTGGGGGGCTAGGGGGGCGAAACCATACCCAGAATCAGCAACGCCATTCATTTTGCCTGTTCGGGGATCTTTTGGTGCGGGCATCCTGCCCACTCTACGAATATTCATTCAAAGACCCCGAGGCAGTCGAACAGGATTTCCCAAGCAGTAATGGAGGTCAGTGGAAAACCCGCTGCTTCCGCAAAGCCAAGAGATTTGGGCTTTTTCCCGACAATCCGCTCATCAACGGCATGGAGCTCGGAGTTGGTGCCCGGTCGAGTGATATCACCGGCATAATAGACTTCATCACCAACTTTAAATTTACTGACATCGCTGCCAACTTCTCGAACAACACCTGCCGCATCATAGCCAATGATCTTGGTGCCCTTTTCCGGTGCCATCTTGGCGCGCACTTTCACGTCCACAGGATTGACCGAAATTCCCCTAACCTCCACCAACAGGTCCTGTGACCCTAATTCCGGTGTTTCGGTTTCAAATTCGATCAGCGCGTCTGGTGCAGTGATTGGTCCAGCCTGATTATAGCCTATGGCTTTCATATCTTGGTTTTCCTTTTATGATCAATGCCGCCGATTCGATTGTATTGCAGTTTTTAGTGTAATACTGCTGCACTGACCACCCTAAATCAACTTATGGGGAAAACCATGATATAGCAGAAGTCAGAAGTCAGAAGTCAGAAGTCAGAAGTTAAACTATTGCGCTTACTTAGGTTTGAGACTTTTGTCATGTCCGCGCCTGCCCTGGCGACTGCTATATGTACATTTTTGTTAGGTGATCTCGATTCGCTGCTCTAGCACCTGAAGTGACGAAGGGATTACAGTTGCTGGAGTTATGGGATTGGCCTTTGGGCCACGCTACGCGAACGCATCCTCCTTCTCTACTAGATGTTGATCATGGGAGGTGCTATAACAGCTGGAACTATCAACAATACTGGTACGTCCAGTAAGTAATATAAAAAGGTAGTAAAGTACATCCTTTCACGACGTAAATTTTCCCAGTAATTTGCCTATTAATTTTATTTAATCACAACAATATAGTCATTAAAGCCTCCTAGATTTTATACTAAAAGCATTCATAATCTAGGAGATATCATGTCACAAAAATATAATAAATATGACCTTAGCAAAGCCCAATTTGCTGGTGGATTCATAGATGCTGATAAGGTTGAGGCACATCGGATAGGTGGCGATATCTATAATTATGCTCCAGAGCAAAAACAAAACCTAGCAGATGCAGCAGCAGAAATTCAGGCGCTTTTGCAGCAACTAGAGCAAAGTTATCCCACAAGTACCACTCTGGAGAAACAGGTTGTGGTAACGGAAGCCCTTAAGTGCATTGAGAATAATCCAAGCTTGAAAGCACGGGTAATAGGAGCGTTGAAGGTTGGTGGTATTGAAGCGATAAAAGAGTTAGTGGATAACCCGCTCATTAACATCTTCTTGGCTGCTGTGGATGGTTGGCAGGAAGCCGAGTAACGAGCAGTATCAGTAGATAACCATGTCTGAAGACCCAAAAAAAGTCTCTAACAATGACCTAAAGAAATCTCAGTTTGCGGGTGGGTTTGTTGATGCTGATACAGTCAATGCTCATCAAATTGGCGGTGACATATATAATAATAATATTGTTGTCAATCCCCCAGCAACCCTAACTCCCCAAGAACAGCGCAACTGTCAGGCAATACTCGCTAAAGTCAAAAACTATTGGATTAAAGGCGTTCTGGAAAAATCCCTCTATCACGAGGTAATCATTGAATTGGGATTAAAGGATAGACCTGATGTTATTATTCCTAATCCTTTGAGCGAATTTAGCGAATTTAGCGAAATCGGTGACGACTCACCTAAACCCCTCCCTGAAGGGACTAAAGTAATTGATATTTTTGACAAAATTGGGGTAGGAAGAACTCTACTAATTTTAGGGGAGCCAGGGTCAGGGAAAACCACAACCTTACTGGCACTCGCCCGGGATTTAATTGCTCGTGCTGAACAAGGCACTAATCAGCTCATTCCTGTAGTCTTTAACCTCTCCTCTTGGGCAGAAAAGCGGCAGACGATAGCAGATTGGTTAGTAGATGAACTCAATAGTAAGTATGATGTTCCCAATAAAATTGGACAAGCTTTAGTAACGCAACAGCAACTACTACTATTACTTGATGGTTTGGATGAAGTAAAGGCAGACTATCGAGACGACTGTATCCTAGCGTTGAACCAATTCAAGAAAGATTATGGTGCCGAGTTGGTAGTGTGTAGTCGGATTAAAGACTATCAAGCCCTTTCTAACCGTCTCAATTTTCAGAGTGCAGTTAATATAAGAGTGCTTAGTTTAGCACAAATATATGATTACTTGGATAGTGTCGGAGCTGATTTAACGGGATTGAGGACATTAATGGCAGAGGATACAGTATTACAAGAGTTAGCCCAATCGCCCTTAATGCTCAATATTATGACTCTAGCTTATCAGGGAGTAGCAGTTGAAGATTTACCTAAAACTGAGGTAGTAGAAGAACGGCGCTGGCAGCTATTTCATGATTATATCGATAAAATGTTTAAGCGTCGGAAGACTAATCAACAATACGATAATGCGCAAGTAAAGCACTGGCTAATTTGGATGGCCAAGAGGATGGTTGAGGAGTCGCAAACAGTATTTTTAATTGAAAAAATGCAGCCATCTTGGCTAAGAGATAGAAAGCAAAAACGAATTTATAAGTTGATGTTCGGGCTGATGGAAGGGCTGATGGCAGGGCTGATGGGAGGGCTGATGGGAGGGTTGATGCAAGGGCTGATGGGAGGGCTGATGGGAGGGCTGATAGCAGGGCTGATGACAGGGCTGATAGCAGGGCTGGATAAAGAGGCAACGGAAGACATCAAAACAGTTGAAATACTTGATATTAATTGGAAAAAAATCTTGATTGACCGGCTGATGTTAGGGCTGATGTTAGGGCTGATGTTAGGGCTGATGTTAGGGCTGAGGTTCGAGCTGATGTTAGGGCTGATGGCAGGGCTGATGTTCGGGCTGAGGTTCGGGCTGATGTTAGGGCTGATGTTAGGGCTGATGTTCGGGCTGATGTTCGGGCTGGAGAGTTCAGAAATTGAAAGAAAAACAAGTCCAAATCAAGGAATTTGGAAATCAGCTCGTAATGCTATAACTGTATATCTGATGTTCGGGCTGATGTTCGGGCTGATGGTCAGGCTGATGTTAGGGCTGAGGTTAGGGCTGATGTTAGGGCTGAGGTTCGGGCTGATGTTCGGGCTGATGTTCGGGCTGAGGAATGGTGGTGAAGCCTGCATCCAACACTTCAGCCTCCGCCTTGTCCTCTACCGTAACAATTACATCCCTTGGAACTATGCCCGTTTCCTCGATTATGCCGCTGATCGCATTTTCCTACAAAAAGTAGGGGGCGGCTATATTTTTATTCATCGGATGCTGATGGAACACTTTGCGGAGATGGAGCCTGAGAATTAAGAATTTAGAATTAAGAATTGGGAATTGGAAATTCTGACTTCTGACTTCTGACTTCTGACTGGGCAATAACCTGACTAGCAATATTAAACTCAAATTCTAGAGCTTCATACTCGGCTTTAACTTCTGGATTTGCTAGAACTTGGGAGCGAACATCATCCCACTTAATTGTCTTTGCACTCATTTTTTATTCCTCCTGTTTTGGTAATTATAGCGTTTATAGGATTTATGAGGTACGCTTATCAAGCTCAAAGTCCCCCTTGATAAGGGGGACCAACGGGGGATCCATTTGTACCTGATGGCATAGAGAATTGCTATAGTTTATCTATTGGTTAATTAATTATTTTCCTGAGCTAAAAATTCGGCGTTGCTTAATTAATGAACGAATGCGCGATTATCTGGTTTTATTAAAGCCCCCGTTGGTCCCCCAACTTTGGGGGACTTTAAGAGTTTTGTTCCCCCCAGAATTGGGGGGCTAGGGGGGCGAAACCATACCCAGAATCAGCAACGCCAAAAATTCCGCTCTACGAGATTCGGCAATTGGTGGGCAGTGCCTAAAAACGCGATGCTCGGTACGAGCCGCTACGCGATCGCAAACACATCAATCTCACGGCGGCACTGCCCAGCCTACTATTTTCTGTGATTAATCCTTTGGTGGGCAGTGCCTAAAACAAGTGTACCCAAGCAAATCAATCTAACGGCGGCACTGCCCACCCTACTACTTTGGTGGGCAGTGCTTAAAAACGCGATGCTCGGTACGAGCCGCTACGCGATCGCAAACACATCAATCTTACTGCGGCACTGCCCAGCCTACTACTTTCTGTGATTAATCCTTTGGTGGGCAGTGCTTAAAACAAGCCTAGGCAAGCACATCAATCTCACGGCTGGACTGCCCACCCTATTTTATCGTAGCGATAACGTTCTGATCACCACTTAAGGATTTTGTATATTATCATGGGTAGCACTATCACTAGTGATCTACCTCCTTGAATAGGTGGTGAGGATTTCCCGGAGCAATAGAACTTGGATGAACTTGGGTCTTGGACAAACGATCGGTGGACGCTATAAAATTATTCGTCAACTGGGACAAGGTGGATTTGGTCAGACTTTCGTAGCTGAAGACCAACACTTGCCTGGTGAGAATCAGTGTGTGGTTAAGCAGCTCAAGCCAGTAGCCACGGATACCTTGACATTGCAGACCGCTAGGCGACTGTTTGAGACAGAAGCCAAAATACTACACCAGTTGGGAAGTAATGAGCAAATTCCCCAGCTTTTTGCGTATTTTGAAGAAAATAAAGACTTCTATCTGGTGCAGGAATTGATTGAAGGGGAAGACCTCAGCCAGGAACTTGTACCAGGAACCCAGGTCAATGAACATCAGGTGATTTCCCTGTTGCAGGAAATCCTGGAAGTTTTAGAATTTGTTCATCAACGGCATATTATTCACCGAGATATCAATCCTCAAAACATCATTCGGCGTAAATCAGATGGCAAATTAGTACTGATTGACTTCGGTGCGGTTAAACAAGTGAGTACTCAGATCCTGGAAGGGGGCAACACTGGCTTTACGGTTGCTATTGGTACTCCTGGCTATCGACCGAGTGAACAAGCCAATGGTTACCCGCAATTAAGCAGTGATATCTATGCTGTCGGGATGATCGGGATTGTTGGTTTAACCGGTTTACGTCCTCACCAATTGCCCCTTCACCCTGATACAGGGGAAATCACCTGGCATAACCAGATATCAGTAAGTGCTGAATTAGCCGATAGTTTAGATAAAATGGTGTGCTATGATTTCCGAGAGCGTTACCAATCAGCTACCTTAGCCTTACAAGCACTGACTACTATAACTAGTAATAAAACTAGTAATAATAACATAAATACTAACACTACTAAAACTGGCGCTACCTTAGTGTTGGGAATTGCGTCATCTATACAACCCCTGCTCCCTAAACCGCAACGATTCAGACTAAAACGGTACCAAGTGTTAATGTACACCGGGGTGATTGGATTGGGGTTTGCGGCAACGGTTTTTATGGTGAAAGCATTCAGGGGAGCTAATGCTACGGATTGGTATAACCGGGGCGAAACGTTTTTAGAATTGAAGCGCTATGAACAGGCTCTGAACGCTTATAATCGAGCTGTGGAAATCCGAGGGGAATATGCTCCAGCTTGGCAAGGTCAGGGCAAGACCTTGTTTGCACTAAAGTACTATGAAGAAGCTCTAAACGCTTACGACCAAGCGATTCAAATTGAGCCGGATTATAGTGCAGCTTGGAAGGGTAGGGGTAAAACCTTGGAGCAGTTGAAGCGTTATGACGCAGCAATTAAAGCGTTTAATAGCGCCCTGGAACTCCAGCCCAATGACTTGGATGCTTGGATCAGTCTTGGTAATGTCCAGGTTAAGTCCAAGAATTATTTTGATGCGATCGCATCCTTTGACAAAGCCCTTAAACTCAAACCCGATTCTTACCAAGCTTGGTATAGACGGGGCTGGGCATTACATAATTTGCGTCAATATAAAGCAGCGGTACAATCCTACGACCGAGCCTTAGACTACAAACCTAATTCCGCTGAAGCCTGGTATCAGCGGGGTAATGACTTGAGCAATTTGCAAAAGTATAAAGATGCAGCCAAGTCTTATCAGCAAGCTGTTCAATTCCAGCCCAACTTCTACCAAGCTTGGTATAGCTGGGGCAATACCTTAAATAAATTACGGAAATACCAAGAAGCCTTAGGGTCCTTTGAGCAAGCCGTTAAACTCCAGCCTAATTCCTATCAAGCCTGGTACAGTCGCGGTTGGACACTCCATCAAGTCCAGCGATATGAAGATGCCCTGGAAGCTTACTACAAAGCCATTAAACTAAAATCCAAGCCTTACCAAGCTTGGTACAGTCGAGGCAATACCTTCTATAAATTGGAACGATATAAAGATGCGATCGCATCTTACCAACAAGCAGTTAACTATAAACCTGACTACAGCCAAGCCTGGTATAGCCTAGGCAATGCATTAGTTAAAGTCAACCAGTATAAAAAAGCGATCGCTGCTTATGATAAAGCAGTGCGCTACCAGCCAAACTACCGAGACGCTATCAAAGCACGGGATTGGGCAAATCGGGCATTGGAAGCAGAGATTAGGGAACAGGAAACAGGGAATCGGGAATCGGGAATCGGGAATCGGGAATCGGGAATCGGGAATCGGGAATAGGGAATAGGGAATAGGGAATAGGGAATAGGGAAAGAGAGGGAGGTGTGGGGAGTGTGGGAGGTGTGGGAGGTTTGGGGCTTCGGCGCGGGGAATGTCAAGATGAATCTTAACTGGGTTCAGTAGGAATAGCAAGTAGGGTGGGCAGTGCTTCACAGAGATTCATTTGCTAACCATAGAATTGCTAGGCACTGCCCACCAGCTGATGGGTGCATGTCAGTTTTGTTAATCCCTGATTCAGATCCCCCGTTTCCCTTAATAAGGGGGACTTTTCAATCTAATTCCCCCCTTTTTTAAGGGGGGTTAGGGGGGATCTATGTACCTAATTACAAATTTGACATGCTCCCCTAGCTGTTCCCTTTGCTATTACATATTAAGTAGCTTCGGTAGAGCCGATATTATCTAATTCTCCATCTGATTGAGCCAGATAAATCCCAGATAATACGATTATAAACGTCAAGCCATTTAACCAACTCAATTTTTCTGCAAAAATTAGCCAGGCAAATAATGCTGCAATCATGGGTTCCAGCAATAGGATGAGAGAGACAAAGCTAGATGAAAATTGTTTGAGACTATAGAATAATGCACCCAATCCAATTATAGAGCCACAAAGTCCTAGGCCAATAACAGCAGACCATGATGAAAAGGAAGCAGGAAATAGTCTATCTTCAAATAGCAATGTTAATGGTAACAACAATAGGCCACCCAAGGTATAAAGCCATAGTAAAATTGTGCTTGTGTCAAATTTTACTCGGAGATTCTCTGTTACCAAAAGTGTAGCCGCATAGAAAAGGGCAGATAGTAATGCAACGCTGTCCCCTATCAATGTATCTCGATCGATATGAAAATCGTTAAAACCAATTAAGAACGTTCCTCCTAGAGCCAGCATCATGCCGATTAGGAAGCGACGATTAAAGGATTGGCTTAACAGTAACCATCCGCCGACAGCTGCAAAAATAGGAGTGGTGTTGTGGAGAAGATTAGAATTAGCAACACTTGTTTTTGTCAGAGACCAAGCCCACGTCACTAGGCAAATTGAATCTAAGCTAGCAACAAGAAATAAGGAGAAAAAATCCTTTACAGTATAAGCCTTGTTATCAGTGTTATCAGTAGTAGATAAGCGTCCGCTGTGCTTATCCCAAAGTAGTTTGACAACCTTGCCAAGGCCCAACGCTAGGCTGGCAATCCAAAACCGATTAAATATTGTTCCATAAGGGCCCATATCATGTTCTGTTATGCGAGTCAGAATTGGTGAAGACGATAGGGCAAAAATGGCAATTGCTAAGGAAGAAGATCCCCAGATTGCAGAACTTTTAGTAGACATGATCAACTTCCTTAATTAGGGATTATATAGTGGTTGTAAACAGTTGTTTTAAACGATTTGAGGTAGATAATCCTGAATTTTAGACAACAGGAAATAGCGGATCACCAGAAAAGTGGATTACCGGAACCTATAAAAGGATATAGGGAATAGCGAACCAAAAAAAATGACGTCTACCTCCTAATTAGTATAACGTCTCTAAAAAAGGTTAACAACATCAAGGTTAACAACATCAGTATACACCATGGCAAGTAGCCATTGTTTATCTAATTTTATAGGAAGAGAAGTACAGTTTAAGACATAGTATTTTTCTTGAAAGGTATCAGGTAGCTTTGGAGCAGGAAGCCGAAGATATCTTAAGCTTTGCTTCCACTCCTATATCTGTAAAAGTATCATAGAATAAACCCATCTTGTCAATCAACCACGGGTACTTTTCAATAAACCTGGCCTTATGGCGATAGTTGACAATATATTTTATACATATAGTGTTTATTTAATGGTAAAAACACTATGGATATGAATTAACAAAATTAGATCCGTTTACCCTGGGAAATACCATTTAATATAGAGCCTAACGTAAGCATATGCGCTACGCGCACGCTACTTGAGGTGCCGTCAGCCGTCAGTGGTCAGCGTAATTTCCTCCAGATTCATTAGCTGACCATAGGATTCCTAGGCACTGCCCACCAAACGATTAATCTATTCCCGATTCCCGATTCCCGATTCCCCATTCTAAATTCTAAATTCTAACTTCCCGATTCCCGATTCCCGATTCCCGATTCCCGATTCCCGATTAACCGTTACAGAAAGCGCAACACAGACCATCAGCCTTCTGTGGTGGACTAGCTTAGGAATAAGCAATACAGAGGGCAAATCAAATGAACAAATTACTTAGACTATTCCTCCTTTCCGGAATGGTCGCTATCTTGGCACAGCTAACAACAGCTTGCCACAATCAGCGTTCAGCCCAAGAATCAGAAAAAAGCTCTAATCTACCTGTAGCGCAAGACGTAGAACGTGACCAAAGACAGCGCCAATCAGAACTTATGGAATCAGCCCAGGTCGGGAGGTCGGCGGATAGTGTTAATCAGAATTTCAGTAACAGAGTTTTGAGACCCCAAGCCTCAATGCCACTCTCCGGTAGCCCAAATGCAGCCTTGAAAGCAGTTCCTAGTCGCTCAATTCCAGAGCAAGCTATTCCAGAAGTCAGCAACAGAGAAAACTATAGTCCCATTGATGAGAACGCCTTTCAGAGGGTAAAGCATAATCCCCTGTCTACCTTTGCTATTGATGTTGATACCGCCTCCTACAGCAATCTTCGTCGTTTCCTTAATAACGGTCAACTCCCCCCTACTGATGCCATCCGTATCGAAGAATTAATTAATTACTTTAACTACGACTATCCCGAACCAGAAAGCGATCGCCCTTTCTCGATTACCACAGAAATTTCTCAAGCTCCTTGGAATCCCACTCACCAATTAGTTCACATTGGTATCCAAGGGGAAAAGATGGCCATTGAAGATTTACCTCCCAGCAATCTTGTCTTTTTGCTGGATGTCTCCGGTTCTATGAATAGTCCCAATAAGCTTCCCCTGCTCAAAGATGCCTTTCGGATGCTTGTCAATGAATTGAGAGAAGAAGACCAGGTTAGTATTGTCGTCTATGCTGGCGCTGCTGGGGTGGTTTTACCCCCTACTCCAGGCAACGAGAAAGATAAAATCTTAACAGCTATTGAGAATCTCAATGCCGGAGGGTCTACTGCTGGGGGAGCAGGAATTAAACTGGCTTATAAACTCGCCCAGGATAATTTTATTAAATCAGGAAATAACCGAGTTATTCTCGCAACCGACGGAGACTTTAATGTCGGAGTTTCCAGTGATACCGAATTAGTTAAACTAATTGAACAGAAGCGAAAAAAAGGAGTTTTCATAACCGTATTAGGATTTGGTACCGGTAATTTACAAGACTCCAAGATGGAAAAAATTGCTAATAAAGGAAATGGTAATTATGCTTATATTGATAACGAGTTAGAAGCTAAGAAAGTCCTGGTTAACGAAATCGGAGCAACTCTACTCACTATTGCCAAAGATGTTAAGATTCAAGTAGAGTTTAATCCTGCCAAAGTCCAAGGGTATCGTTTGATTGGTTATGAAAATCGGCGGCTGAAGGATGAAGACTTTAATGATGATACTAAAGATGCCGGAGAATTAGGAGCTGGACATACTGTTACTGCACTGTATGAAATTATTCCTGTGGGAGCGAAAACTAATGTCAAATTACCGGATATTGACCCTCTGAAATATCAATCCAATGCTGCTTCAACAACCAATTCCAAAGAATTAATGCAGGTCAAGTTACGTTACAAAGAACCTGATGGTAACACCTCTCAACTCCTGACCTATCCCTTGGTTGATAAAGCAGTCAAGCTAGACGATGCTTCCGATAACTTTAAGTTTTCCGCTGCCGTTGCCAGTTTTGGTATGGTGTTAAGAGATTCTCCTTACAAAGGTAAAGCCAGTTTTGACCAAGCATTAACATTAGCAAAGGAATCCGAAGGGGTAGATTTAGAGGGTTATCGAGCTGAGTTTATTGATTTGGTTGAGAGTGCGCAGGAAATAGGGGATAGGTAATCGGGAATCGGGAATCGGGAATCGGGAATCGGGAATCGGGAAGAAGTAGTTTTCGATGAACAGGAGACAGCTTGGGATTGGTGATCAGACCGACCGGCCCTGCATCCAACACTATGGCTCCCCTCACCAAGTTACACCCTTCATCTCAATTGGGAATAACTCACGCTCCGAGAGTCGATCCTGATCCAATGCATGAATCAAGTACTGACCTGTTTCTTGCTGCTCTTGAATATCCTCATCATCAATCCAGGACTGAAGCAGATTAACCGCTTCAGCTTGCTTTTGCCTTACCAGAATAGAGTTTGCCAAATCTCCCTATCTCCCCATCTCCCCATCTCCCCGCGCCCCTTGAATTCCCTGCACCCTGTATTCCATAGCTGACAATTTGGGAACTCTAGCTTTAGGACTGTATTCAGCAGTATAGCAGTTCTCAATTAGGTGAAGTACTTTCGTCTTGGGTTTTAGGGAGTTTCCGAGCTTGGAGTAGAGAAAGACAGGAAAGTGTGGGAGGTATCGGAGATGTGGCGAGATGGTAACGCGCTATAGCAATACGGATTTAATCTACCGTTTCCCATACTTATGAGGTACACAGGATTTTATCCCGATTCCCGATTCCCGATTCCCGATTCCCGATTCCCTACTCCCTACTCCCTACTCCCTACTCCCTATTCCCTAAAATTGTGTACCTCACCTTAAAAGCGATGTAAATCTTACCAGAGGAAATTAGCCCAAATGTCGGTTATCGATACAGATCAGGGTCGCAAATTTATTACCACTGAACCGATCACAGAAAGTGAAGAAACAGGAAAACAAAGAGTGTGGGATGCCACTCGCAGTGCTTTTTCAGAACGCAATTGTATTGGCTACTGGCGCTATCCTATTTTTTCTAAAGTAGGGGAAATCTCTAAAGAGCCTGATATTTTTATTACTGATCAAGACCTTGGTCTAGTAGTAATTAAAATCCAATCTGTCACTATTGATGAAATTATTACTATTGATGGTGATCAGTGGCAACTCCAAAACTGTTCCACCACTGAAGCACATCCCTACCAACAAGCTGAACATCAGTTAAAAGCAATACTCGCCTTTTGCGATCGCGAACCTGCTATTTGGCGCAAAGTTACCGGAAGGGCGATGATTGCTCTTCCTCTAATTACTCAAGAACAATGGCAACACCACGGTTTTGATCAACTGCCAGACTGTCCTCCCATTATCTTCCAGGACCAACTGGGTAAAGTTGGCTTGCTAGAGTGTATTCAAGAAACTGAATCAGTGATACCAGGAGAAGACATAGATGATCAGCAGTGGAAGTTACTCTTAGCCGTGATCAGCGGAGCACCAATTTTCCGTAAACCTCTGCGTAGCCTAGTCTCTACCGAAGGCAAAACGCGCGCTAATGTTGTAGCCGCTTACACCCAACAACTCTACGAATTAGATATGCAGCAGGAACACATTGGTAAAGAAATCCCTCCTGGGTTTCAGCGGCTGCGGGGGATTGCGGGGTCAGGAAAAACAGTGCTGCTATGCCAAAAAGCTGCTCATATGCACTTGAAGCACCCAGACTGGACGATTGGGTTAGTGTTTTTTAGTCGCACCCTCTACCACTTAATGATTGGGTTAGTGGATCGATGGCTGCGTCGTTTCAGCAATGGCGATATCCAGTATGACCACAAGACTAACCACAAACTGCGAGTGCTTCATGCTTGGGGAGCTAAGGATCAGCCTGGTTTATACAGCACAATTTGCCAGTTAAATGGGGCTAGACCCAAATCCGCTCGGGATACTCGGGAAAGACAGCCCAATCGTGGTTTAGCAGAACTTTGTAAACGGCTATCGGAAGAAATCAACATTGAACCCTGCTTTGATGCCATTTTAATTGATGAAGGACAAGACTTAGTTACTGAAGATTATTTAAAATTCCAGGGCAAACAAGCAATTTATTGGCTAGCTTATCAAGCCTTACGACCCGTTAACCCAGAACAGCCAGAACAACGGCGCTTAATCTGGGCTTATGACGAAGCTCAAAGCCTAGACACCTTAAAAATCCCTACCACAAAAGAACTGTTAGGTGAAAATCTCAGCCGACTTTTGTCACAAGGACCACAATACCCCGGTGGTATTAAAAAATCTGAAGTTATGCGGCGCTGTTACCGCACTCCTGGCTCAATTCTCACCGCTGCTCATGGGCTCGGAATGGGGTTGCTACGTCCTGAGGGCATGCTAACTGGAATTACCAGAAAGGAAGATTGGGAAAAAATTGGTTATGAAGTCAAAGGAAACTTTATTCCCGGTCAACAAATCACCATCCATCGTCCAAAAGAAAACTCCCCCAATCCCGTTCCTGAATTGTGGAGCGCACCAGTATTAGACTTTGAAACCTATGGCTCTCGTCAGGAAGAAATGAGTGCTTTGGCAGATAAGATTATGCATAATCTGGTTGATGATGACCTTAAAGCCAGTAAAGAAATCTTAGTGCTAGCTTTAGGGTCCACTTCCGAAGCAATTGAATTAGAAAATCATGTCGCTGTTGTTTTGATGGAGCAAGACATTGATATTTATATTCCCACGGCATTGGAGTTGAATGAACTAAAGCCTCAATGGCCCCACGTTGATCGCGATCGCTTCTGGAAAGATGGTGGAGTAACCATATCTCGTGTGCCCCGTGCAAAGGGTAATGAAGCGGATATGGTGTATGTGGTCGGTGTTGATAATGTTGCCAGGAAAGAGAGTGATGTCAGTTTGCGTAACCAGCTATTTGTGGCATTAACTAGGGCGCGGGGCTGGGCAAGTGTCAGTGGAGTGGGTGACTATTCCATGTATAGCGAAATCCGCCAGGTCATTGAGAGTGGCGATACCTTCACCTTTACCTACAAGCGACCTCTGAAGCGGGATATTGGTGACCTTGAAGAAGGTTAACCGTCACAACTGTTGAACTTCCGAATAGGGAACAGGAATCCTTAAGCTATCAGCTATCAGCTATCAGCTATCAGCTACCAGCTTTGGAATAAGCGATGCAGAGGTGCGACCCGTGGCGAATTTAATTCGCCTACGGAAAGCGCACCATTACGGTCTTGGGAAGGCAGCGCGGTCTTGGGGGTTCCCCCCATGAGCGACTGCCGTGGTTTCCCCCACTCGCGCTTTGCATCAAGACAACAAGTAAGCATTGGAATAATGCTGAGTTACCTCAAGCGCGTCGTTCGCACAGCGTGGCCATTCGCGTAGCGTGGCCAAAGCCTGTGCCACAAGGCTGACGGCACCTCAAGTAGCGTGAGCTTTTAGCTGACGGCTGAATGCTTACCTAAAGGTTGCTCAATGATGGCGTAAGCTCGTGATTGCTCCTAAGGTTGATTAGGAATAGTGCTATCTTTGACCCAACTTGCTATTAAGAAATATCCCATGCGAATTTTACAAATCGTCCCGTCGATTTCCCTGGTATATGGTGGTCCGAGTCAAATGGTAAAGGGACTATCTCAGGCTCTGGCATCTCAAGGGGTAGAAATTACAGTACTAACTACTAACTCTAATGGGGATGCTGGTCAACCCCCTTTGGATGTACCCCTGGATCAACCAGTAGAACAGGATGGTTATCAGATCAGATACTTCCGTTGCTCTCCCTTTCGCCGCTATAAATTTTCCCTGGGCTTATTACGCTGGCTATGGCAACACGCCTCAGAATTTGACCTTGCCCATATCCATGCCTTGTTTTCCCCAGTCAGTACAGCAGCGGCTACCATCGCCCGAAAACGGGGATTACCCTACCTATTGCGTCCCTTAGGTACCCTTGACCCAGCGGATTTGCGGAAAAAACAACAGCTAAAGCGCATCTATGCCGCACTGTGGGAGAAACCGAATTTAGCTGGAGCAGCTGGTATACACTTTACCAGTCAACAGGAAGCTAAGATTTCGGAACGTTTTGGGACAGCATCCCCTGATATCGTGATTCCCTTAGGAGTAACGCCGCCAATCCAGCAACAACTCCAGCAACCACAAGGGAGAGCACGTACTGAATTGAAGATTCCCCATGACCAACCCTTAGTGTTGTTTATGTCTCGTATTGACCCGAAGAAGGGATTGAATTTACTTATGCCAGCTCTAGAAAAGCTATTAAACGAGGGACTCCAATTTCACTTTGTCTTGGCGGGAACTAATCCTCAAGACCCTAATTATGAAAATACTATCATAGACCAGATCAAGGCTTCAACTCTATCATCAAATACCACCATTACTGGTTTCGTGACTGGTGATTTGAAAGCAGCATTGTTAAAGGATGCGGACGTATTTGTGCTGCCATCTTACTACGAAAACTTTGGGATTGCGGTAGCGGAAGCGATGGTGGCTGGGACAGCAGTGGTGATTTCTGACCAAGTCCATATTTGGGAAAACGTCAAAGATGCTGAAGCAGGATGGGTGAGTGCTTGTGAGGTTCAGGCTTTGACTAGACAGTTACGGGAAGCACTTCAAAATCAGGATGAATGCCAACTGCGGGGAGTCAAGGCTCAGGACTATGCTTTAAAGCACTATAGTTGGAATGCGATCGCACAACAAATGATTCAGGTTTACGGTCAAATTAGTCATTAGTACCCCTACGGGTACTGTCAAACCCCCGATAAACCAAGCAAAATAGATGTATCAGCCAATTAGCTAAAACAACACAGAGCAATACACAAACGATACATGCAAATGGAACGTATTCAGGAAATTCCTACCTTTAAAATTAATGGTTTTGCTGCTCTGGTAGGGATTATTGCGATCGCTAGTTTTGGTGTGTGGTTAGGTAAAGGTCTAGTCGGGTTTTCCAATATCAACGACTTATTTCTCTATACCAACAACTTATTTGGTATTGGTCTAGTGATCGTAGCCTTGGTTGCCGTAAAAGGCTTTCTGACTGTGCAGCCTAACCAAGCCCGAGTGCTAGTGTTTCTAGGGAGCTACGTTGGTAGTGTCCGTACCTCTGGCTTTTGGTGGGTTAACCCTTTCGCCTCCAAGCAACTGGTTTCTCTACGAGTGCGTAATTTCAACAGCGATAAGCTGAAGGTAAATGACGCGAAAGGGAACCCCATTGAGATTGCTGCGGTAGTTGTCTGGCGAGTTGTAGACTCAGCCAAAGCCACGTTTGACGTCAATTCCTATGTAGATTTTGTTGCCATCCAAAGTGAGACCGCTATCCGTGGTTTAGCCAGTCGCTATCCCTACGATACTAATCAAGAAAACCTAGCGTCACTAAGAGGCAGCCCCGAAGAGATTGCAGCAGCTCTCAAGGAAGAATTACAGGCTCGCTTGGAGGTGTCAGGTGTCGAGGTGATTGATAGTCGTATTTCCTATTTAGCCTACGCTCCAGAAATTGCCCAAGTCATGCTACGGCGTCAGCAAGCTCAAGCTATTATAGCAGCTCGTCAAGAAATTATCGAAGGTGCCTTGAGCATGGTGGAAATGTCCATCAAGCGGCTGAACGATCACCAAATTATTGAGCTAGACGAGGAAACAAAAGCAGCAATGATTAACAATTTGCTAGTGGTTTTGACTGCTGAGCAAAATATACAACCTGTGGTCAATACTGGTAGTCTTAAACTCTAAGCTATCAGCAATCAGCGATCAGCTATAGCAGAAGTCAGAAGTCAGAAGTCAGAAGCGGTGCGACCCTGGTGATTAAAAATCACCATCAGAATGCGCACCAAGAGAGTCAAACTCTTGCGCTTACTTAGGTTTGAGACTTTTGTCATTTCCTAACTGCCCTGGCGACTGCTATATCAGCTGGGATACTCTTAAACCGTAATAAAACAGGATAAACCCGGATTAAACGGTCAAGGTGCAATGTATTGTTGCCTGAGTAAGGGGTGGTAAGCGCAGTAATTGGAGTTGAACCTCCCACCCATCTTTCTAGGCGTTCCTCACATCCCGGGGAGGAGTTGCTTGAAAGCCTTAGTTTTGCTATGTTTACAATCAAGCCAGCCAAGCTCAACTGCATCAAGCAAACTAAGTCCCATCCCTTTCAAGTAACGCGCGGTACGACGCAACAATACTGCCTGAACCTCGGTCTTGTTCATATACCGAGTAATTTCGAAGTCCGTACCCCGAGCAAGGATGTTCAATGCAGCATTGTGGTCAGCCTGCAACACGACCCCATTGAATCTGGTAAAACTGTCTCCGCTCCGCACCCCCAACAGGGTTCCGGTCACGGAGTCAATTTGCGACGTGTAACTAGGCTGGACTTCTGTGACAACTGACCCAGTCCAATTAGCCCACTTCTGTAAGGAGTCCCGCATTTCCCCCTTCATCCAACTATTCAGTTTGCGGGACATGGTTTTGGACTGGCGTTTATTTTTTATTGGTTGTGTTAAATCTTCCGCAAAAACTTTCAACGATTCACCATTGAAAAGAGACTTAGAAGCGGCTCCTATAATGGCTTTAAGTTCCGATTGGTCTTGCCTATATCGCTTATTTTCCGCCTTTCTACCAAGATTATTCTTCAGTATTCGAGCAGATCTAGATGGATTGAGTTCCTCTAGCTTTCTATGAAGTGCCCATAGTTTCCCTCTCTTGCGATTCTTGGCACATATTCGTTTCTGTTTCTTGGTAGTTTCTTTCCCCAGTCCCTTCCCATGTGCGTGACCATCCGAATCATAGAAAGCTTCGGTGTATCCCTTGTCTACTCCTACACTCTTGAGTTCCGATGGTATTTCTACGGTTCCATGGTCTACTAGAAAATGAATCTCAAATCTTTGCAAAACGTGATTATGTATCAACCGAATCTGTCCTTTCAGTTTTCGGTTAGATCTAACGATTACCTTGTTCCTTTTTCCTCTTCTCAACCCAGCTAACTCTAACTGATAAGTGTTGCGAGAAAGTTGCTTACAGGTATAACCTCCCTGTTGATAGACTATTTGGTTCTTAACCCAAGAATGCCCACGTTGGTATTCCTTCCTGACGAACCTGTGTAGTAGAGGATTTTCTAGGAAAGCTAAAGTTTTGAGCTGTCTACAAAGCTCTTTTCTTCTCTTTTGGTTGTATGTACCAGAGAACCTTTTGTAAATCCTTTTGACAACTGCCTCAGTGCAAGCTGCTTGTTGGGCTGTGATTGCTTTCGCTACATCACTGACCGTCCATTCCATTAGTTTTGAAGGTAGTCCCAGGGATTCGGGAGTCCTAAAACTCCTTACTTCTGGGTACGCCTTTTTCCAATCTAGTCCCCAATGGTTAATACTTCCCAGCTTGTTGTAGGACTCAGCCCTGACGATACCCAGCTTTTTCATTACCTGCAGCAATTCAAGTTCAACCGACTTTGTCATCCCTGCCACAGGGACGACTTGAGTCGATATCCTTTTTGTTACTCCTTCTTTTCTTGGCATCGTTAGAGCTGGGTTCTACACTTCAATTATACTCTAGCGCTAAGGAAATGTCAATATCCATTTTGTGGTATTAAATACCGATTTATCCCTATTTTTAAGGGTTTAATTGCGAGGCGAATTAAATTCGCCACGGGTCGCACCTGAGGTACACAGGATTTTTTCCCTATTCCCTATTCTCTATTCCCTGTTCCCTATTTTAAATGGCTCCATGACCCAAAGCCAAACCAGCAACCAGCATCCCTAGTACCAAAAACGGTTGCGCACTAGCCTGGTATTTGACATCATTTTTCAGGGGGTCACGGAGAAAGTACATATCCTGGAAGGTGATTTGGGGGATGATTAATAGGATCAGGATAGCAGCGTAGAGGTTCTGATGAATGCTGATTAAATAACCAGCAATCCCTGCTTGAAATACATCAATCATCACCACACAAATCCAAGCTGCTGTGGTAACACCAAACATGACCGGTAGGGATTTTAAGCCCAATTCGCGATCGCCTTCCACACTCTTGAAATCATTGACTACTGCAATACCTAACCCTGCCAGGGAGTAGAACAGGGTCAGAATCATAATAGTCAGGTTAAGATGACCAAATAAGCCATGACCTGCCCACCAAGGAAGGGCGATATAGCTGGCACCAAGAGCATAGTTTCCCAGCCAACCATTTTTTTTCAGTTTCAGGGGTGGGGCAGAATAGATATAGGCTAGAAAGGCACCACCTAGGGTAAGACAGGTGAGTGTGGGAAATTCATGACCCGCCCAAACATCGAGTCCGTAGCTAAGAGCGATACCTGCTAGGAGTAGCACCACAATCTGGGTGATCACCTGGGGGATAGAGATGGCTCCTGATGGGATAGGACGGTAAGGTTCATTAATGGCGTCGATTTCGCGGTCATAGAAATCATTCAGGGTTTGGGTATACCCTGCCATCAACGGACCAGAAAGCAACATACAGGCGGCTGCCATCAGAAAGTCTTCCAGTGTCCAAGTGTAGCCACCGGAGGAAGCAGCACCACACACTACCCCCCAGATCAGGGGTATCCAGGTAATTGGCTTCATCAACTGCAGGCGAATCTTCCATAGGTTGCTTTCACCAGGAGCTGCGCCTTTCATACCCAGTAGCTGACGGGTTTTGGCACTTTGTTCAGTTAGATTTTCTTCAGCCATAGCAACTACCTAGAATGAAATTATCAAATAGCCATCTTGAAACTTAGCCCCTTTGACGGATTGACCACTAAGTTGTGGGGGAAGCAGGATATTATGCCGTTGATCCCCCGCTTCAACGGTGACTTCTGGACCGTATTGGGTCAGTTTCACCTGCTTTTTGTTAAAACCTGGTAAGAATAAACGAACGTTGCGACCAGGAATGTCGATAGTCATAGGTCTGGGTGCCTGGGATGCCTGTTTAAAATCTGGCAGGGCATCGATCAGGGATTGCCAATCTTCCCCTGGTGGGGAAGTGGGAAGAGCATTAACGACTAGAGGGGCAAATTCCGATTCTATTGCTGGGGTTACCGGGGTTTGGTTTACCACCACACCACCGACAGTAACACCCACTTGTTGGGCACTACCCCACAGATACTTGGCTGTGGCAATGGCTACGGGGTCATCGGTAGTGACCAGATAGGATGCAACCCGATTGGGATCTGCGATCGCATTTTTTCCATCCTCCAACATATTGTTGGCCTGATTCGTTGATTCACCAGCAAAGTCCTCACTCGTCCATGACACATTTAGGATGGCGCTAGTGACTGGTTGGATAAAGGGGGAAATGGCTTTGCCCAGGTCAGAATCTGCCATGACTTGGCGAAATCTACGACTATACCAACTGATAATTTCTGGCATTCCCAACATTCTCAGGGTAGCTTGAGAGCCGGTGCCATCGTAGATGATCGCGTCATACTGACCGCTTTGGTAGTACTCCCGAAGGGCGTTGAGGGCTAAAGCATGATCCATCCCCGGTAAGATGCCCAGTTCTTGACCATAGACATTTTTTAGGGTAGGCGATCGCAAATATTGCTCCTCTAGCTTTTTGACATCTTCCCAGCTGCGTTCCAGTAGTACTGTAGTCATTAGCTGTACTACCCGGAGGTTAGGACTTATTTCCACCGGGTCAGACGTTGGGGATAGCCCCAGCAGCAGTCCAAAGCTAGGACTTGGGTCTTGTCCTACCAGTAGCACTCGTTGACCGAGGCTCGACAGCTGCTTAGCGGCAGCAATTGCCACAGTAGTGCGACCTGTGCCGCCTTTACCCAGAAATGTTAGAATCCGTGCCATAGTGCAAGTCTTTTGCCTCGGTGCGATCGCGTTTATTACAATCTAGTCTACGACTTTCAATTCATCCTCAAAGAACCAGGTAGAGCTGTTGTCCTCAAATTTCACCGTCACGCCAACTCCACTGCCATCGGTCATTTTATAATCTGTGATCGTGCCTATTTGTCCCAGTTTATTTGCGATGTTGTTGCCTACCCGGTCTCTTAGACGAAACACTTTTACTTTTTGCCCAATTTTCATTGCTACTAGATCATACGATAAACCACCCCTCAGTTTACCGGAATGTGTCGCGATCGCATCATGGAAAACTGCCATAAGTTCCACTGCTGCCCCTGGGACTGATCTCAAATCCTGTTGAATACCCATAATCTAAGGAAGTGTCGGAAGTGTCGGAAGTGTCGGAAGTCTGCGCGGGTAGTCTGAGGGGGGTAGAGGTAGCTGCCTCTTGCCTCTGTTCACTACTCCCTACTCCCTACTCCCTACTCCCTACTCCCTACTCCCTTTGCTATACAAGTTTGTTATCAATAATTTTATCGAAATTATAACCATGTTATTTGATGAACCTTACTATATTGCGATTAATCAAGCCCGCTGGGCTGTAGCGGAAAACATTCTCAATCAGCTTAGACTCAATCAGGGATTAAGTTTCACCACTTGCATTGACGTCGGATGTGGTCCTGGTTGGTTTTCTAAAAAGCTAGTGAATTGGGGAGTAAATGTAATTGGTTTAGAGGGGAGACAAGAACTTGTTGAAGAAGCGAGTAAACGGGTACCTGAAGCTAAGTTTTATCAGGTTGATGTTGAATCTACCCCACAGATGTCTCAATTTGCTGGAGCAGACTTAGTGTTTTGCTTCGGCTTGCTCTATCATACAGAAAATCCATTCAAAGTCATTCGTAATTTGCAGTTGTTAACAAAAAAAGTGTTATTTATTGAAAGTATGAATGTCCCCTTAAATGAACCAGTTACCTATCTAGTTGAAGAAGGCAAAAATGAAACCCAGGGCTTAACCTACCATGCCATGATTCCTAGCCGAAGCTGCTTGCTGAAAATGCTCCAAGTTTCAGGATTTCCTTATCTATACGACTATCAGGGTTATGTAGACCATGAAGATTTCTGGGAAACGGAGACCAAGCACCAAAGACGCCGACTATTTTTAGCATCTACAGTAGACTTACAAGTCAGTGATTTAGTTCCCTCACCCGAGATTGTCACACCAAAGTATAATTTTGCTAAACAATAACTAGACGAGTTTACGAATTAATGGATAGTCAGGAAGAGCATTTACCTAGCCATGAGTCCATAAATGAGTTGGATAAGATGGAGATTTATCTTCAGGTATTCCACCATTTTCTGCCTCAGGCGATGGATTTTCCCAACTTGGCGGTACCCTACACCTTGTTTTTGCGATCGCTTCGAGAAAAACTCCATCCAGCAGGGGTCCGGGATATCCAAGCAGTGAATTTGCCATCAGGCTTGACATTCCACGTTGATGTCGGGGATCGACTAGGGTGTGACTTTTTCTATGGCCATTACCAAGAATACTTTGATGCCCAACTCTTTTTAGGTCTGCTCAATGCCAATTCCATTGTGCTAGATGTAGGAGCAAACTTTGGTTACTACGCCGTATCATCAGCTACAAAATTAACTCCCAGCGGTTGTGTTCATGCCTTTGAACCTAACCCAGATGCCTACCAGCTTTTACAACAGAATGTAGAAGTTAACCACTTACAACAGTTAGTTTCTTGCCATGACCTATGCATCGGTGCTGAAGATGGAGAAACAGACTTTTATATTACCCAGGAATCCGCATTTAGTGGTATGGATGATACTAAGCGGTCTGTCTTGCGTGAAAAGCTCAGAATTCCAGTGCGTAGTCTAGACTCCATACTTCCAGAGTTGGGATTATCCCAAATAGATGCTATCAAGATTGATGTAGAAGGATACGAATTTGCGGTATTAAATGGTGCTATGGAAACCATTCAGCGCTCACCAAATCTAGTGATCATGATGGAAGTGAGTGCCAAGAATCTAAATGAGCAGCGACGGGAAGCATTGATGTCCTCGCTGGTGAATCTTTACAATCAAAACCTCCGGGGCTGGATCGTGGATTCTAACCCAAGAGTACTAAAATCTATACCAACTCCAGAAGCAGCACTAACGTTAGGGAGTGCGACAAGCGCTAATTTATTCCTAATGGTTTCTGGCTCAGAGCGTGAACATCAATTGAGTAAAGTATATCATAATTTAGAGACACAGGAAGATAGTGATAAACTAAAAGAACCTGATATTATTTCTATAAAAACCATGTCACATCGGGGGCTTGGGTAATCGGTGGATATTCTCTACGACCATCAAATGTTTGCTATCCAGAAATTTGGTGGTATATCCCGAATTTTTATTGAGTTAATCCGAGAGTTATCGCCCAACTCTGACTGCTCAATTCATTGGCATCGTGGCATCAAGAGCGATGGGTATGATATTTCAGAGTATCGCGATCAACTCACCGGATATGGGGTGATACCAAAATTGCCCTTTCCAACAGGTAAGGCTATTAATGACACTATCAATAAACTCTCCTTTCAATGGTTTGTCAGTAGATTCGGTAGACAATATGATATCTATCATCCTACCTACTATGATGCTGACTTAGTCGAGATTGTTAACCCTAAGAAACTTGTGATAACGATCCATGATATGATTCCGGAGAAATTTTTATCAGGGCAAGCTAAGTTTCAGCAATTAATTAAAAATAAGCAGCAGCTAGTTGAACAAGCCGATTTAATTTTTGTCGCTTCCGAAAATACCCGAAATGATCTAGTAGAATTATTGGGAGTTAATCCGGAAAAAACTAAAGTAACCTATTGGGCAAGTCGCATTAAAGACGCTAACGAATGTGAGTTACCAAAGGATTGCCTTAGTCAGCCTTACTTCCTTTATGTGGGAACTCGTTCAAAATATAAAAATTTTGAAATAGTCCTCAAAGCGTTTGCTGCTAGTGCTAAATTACGGGATAATTTCAAATTAGTTTGTTTTGGGGGTTCCTGTGATTTTTTGGAATCAGAATTAAGGGTTATGGAAGACCATCATATGCGGCAAAATTTCATCTATCTTAGGGGTGATGATGCCCTACTCAAAACCCTATACCGTAACGCCCAAGCCCTAATTTATACCAGCCGCTATGAAGGATTTGGTTTACCGCCCCTAGAGGCAATGGAATGCCAATGTCCAGTTATCTGCTGCTTAACCTCTTCCTTGCCTGAGGTGGTAGGAAATGCAGCTTGTTTATTTGAGCCAGATTCTGTGGATGGACTAGTTAACGCTATGGAGATAGTTGTAGAAGACTCAGAACACCGAGCATCTATGATTGAAAAAGGGCGGCAACGTGCTAAGCTTTTCACGTGGCAAAAGACTGCTCAACTGACTTTGGATGGCTATCGTTCAATTAGCTCATGAATCCTGGACACCGCTATCAGTTTGTCAGCAGTATTAGTTGCTAATCAAACCCCGAAGACGGTAATATTTGGATCGGTGTGAGGTAATCAGTCATGAATAAACAGGATTCAGTTATAGAACAAATTAAACAAGACCGAAAGATTCGAGCAGGAGATGATCCACGAAGGTTAGAGCATTTTGGGTTTAAGGTACACTCTCAATCGGATGAAGACGGCATTATAGAAGAAATCTTTAATAGAATTGGGATAAAATCAAAGGTTTTTGTGGAGTTTGGAGCAGAAACAGGACGAGAAAACAATAGTCATTATCTTTTAGAAAAGGGATGGACAGGATTGTGGATAGAATCCTTGCCAGACTATGCAAAAACTATTAGAGAAAATTATCAAGATGCCATCGGGGAAGGTCGCTTAAAATTTATCGAAGCGGTAGTTAACGCCGAAAATATTAATAATTTAATTGAAAGGGGTGGTATTACTGGAGAAATTGATTTTCTGTCAGTGGATATTGATAGTAATGACTATTACGTTTATGAGGCTATTTCGGTTATACAACCTAGAGTTGTTTGTTTAGAGCATAATCATTCCTATCCACCACCTCAAGAATGGATCATGCCCTATGACCCTAATTATCGCTGGGATTATAATTCTACGGCTTATGGAGCTTCTCTTGTATCTTTAGAGAAGCTAGCTCGCCGTAAGGGGACCCTAAAATCCCGGCAATAGCATCAGCTTCTGCGAAACCCTCTTCTGCTCGCCAGAAGATCCGACCAATTTCAAAACCGTTGAGTACACCATTGCCTTGCTCGATATTGTACTGACAGGCATCAATA
>NZ_JAAHFV010000479.1:0-4086 GCF_010672755.1 Moorena sp. SIO1F2 | reverse complement strand
CCACTACGCAAAATTTAGGTGCGACTTAAAACAGAATTTAGTATATATATTTTTTTATCTAAATCAAGTGCTCAAAATCGCAGTATTGTTTACTAACTATGGCCCCTACCATATTGCCCGTGTTAGTGCTTTGCACCAGCACTTTCA
The DNA here is from genome assembly GCF_010672755.1 of Moorena sp. SIO1F2. Lineage (NCBI taxonomy): Bacteria > Bacillati > Cyanobacteriota > Cyanophyceae > Coleofasciculales > Coleofasciculaceae > Moorena > Moorena sp. SIO1F2. The sequence goes on along the minus strand of NZ_JAAHFV010000479.1, from coordinate 3,939 downwards.
TCAAATAGGATGGAATGTAGTTGGTATAGAATTAGCAAGATCCGAAGCTGACTATGCCTGGAAAGCTAATTTACAAAATCTTCCATTTCCGCTTATTTCTGTTGTCAGCGATCGACAGCGAGAGGAGGTAAAATGTTATGAATTACTCCCAAAACTTTACTCTACCCTAAGGAAGGTTCAACCTGATGTGGTGGTGATTGCTGGCTATTTTGAATCAGCCATGGTTGCCACTTTAGTATGGAGTTTATGGCACGGTAAACTACCAATTTTGCTTTCGGAGACTACAGAAACCGATTTTACTAGAATTTGGTGGCGTGAAACGATAAAGCGCTGGCTACTTAACCGGTATAAATCGGCTTTAGTGGGCGGGCAACCACAACAACGTTACTTGATCAAATTAGGAGTACCTAAGGAAGCCATTTTTTGCGGCTATAATGTCGTAGGTAATGATGCTTTCCATCCCGACAAAATTAAATCTCTGGCACCTCCTTTAAAAAAGCCCTACTTCCTGGCTATCAATCGCTTTATCCCTAAGAAAAATCTCCCTTTTATAATTTCAGCCTACGCTACCTATCGCCAACTAGCTAAAGACAGGGCTTGGGATTTAGTCCTGTGTGGGGATGGTTCAATGCGCTCTCAAATTGAGCAACAGATTAAAGACTTAGGGTTGACTAAGTTTATTCATATAACTGGTTTTTTACAACAACAAGAACTTCTGCCTTATTTTGCTCACGCTGGCTGCTTTATCCATGCTAGTACTCACGAACAATGGGGATTAGTTGTCAATGAAGCTATGGCAGCTGGCTTACCAGTGCTAGTGTCTAATCGCTGTGGCTGTTTTGAAGATTTAGTAGTTGAAGGGATCAATGGATTTGGTTTTAATCCCTATGATAGGGAACAGCTAACTAAGTTAATGTTCAAGGTAAGTTCAGGGAAAATTGACCTAGACAATCTCAGTCAAGCCGCCCTGGAACACATCCAGAAATTCTCTCCCGACTATTTTGCTGAAGGGTTGATAAAAGCTGCTAAATACGCCTTAGCTAATCACTAAGTAAGCTATCAGCTATCAGCTATCAGCTATCAGCTTACGGCGGTTTGCATACCTATCAAGTACACTGGATTTTCTCCCTCTTCCCTCTTCCGAACGCGCCCCGCGTGGCCTACGGCCTCAGTCCCTGCTCCCATTAACCCAAGAATTTGTACCTGACTGAATTGCAAACCGCCGTATGCGCTACGGCTGACAGCTGAAGGCTGAATGCTTACATCACTAAAGCGGTTTCTCGCCTAATGAGGTATAGCACTAGAAGCAAAGCTTAGGACATATTTCTTTTCCCTGCTCCCTACTCCCTGCTCCCTGCTCCCTAAAACCGAAAAATTTGTACCTCATTTAATTTAAAACCGCTATAATTACTGATGAAACTTCTGATTGTTATTCCTGCTTTAGGGGCTGTTTATGGGGGTACATCTAAATGCGTAGTGGAACTAGCTCAAGCATTGGGTAACTTAGGCATTACTGTTGACCTAGTAGCCACTAATGCTAATGGTTCTGAGGTGATAGAAGCCCCTATGAAAACCTGGTTACCTAAAACTAATTATCGCCTGCAGTTTTTTCCTTACAAAGGGATGGGAGACTACAAATTTAGTTTTTCTCTGAGTAAGTGGCTATACCAACACATCGGCGATTATGACTTAGTCCAAACTAATGCGATTTTTTCAGTTCCTAACCTAGCTGCTTACTGGGCTTGTCAATGGTATAATATCCCTTATGTTATCATCCCCCACGGCATGCTTGACCCTTGGGCACTTTCCTATAAAGGCTGGAAAAAACGCATCTATTACAACCTATTAGAAAAGCCTGCTCTCCAAAATGCTAGCGCACTGCAAATGCTAGCCTCTACGGAAGCGGAACAAATTAAACCCCTCAAGCTCAAAACTCCTGTTACTATTGCCCCTAACGGCATCCACCGTCAAGACTTTGAACAACTCCCTAATCCTGAACTTTTTTATCAACAGTTTCCAGCTACTCGTAACAAAACTCTGATTCTTTTCTTAGGACGTATCGACCCCAAAAAAGGATTAGACTTGCTAGCCACAGCTTTTGGTAAAATACACTCTAAATTTTCCGACACTCACCTAATTCTTGCTGGTCCTGATAACATTGGTTTCTTACCTACGGCCAAAGACTACTTTGCTAATGCAGGTTGTCTGGATGCTGTTACCTTTACAGGGATGCTAACAGGCTCTCTCAAATATGCTGCCCTTGCTGCTGCTAGTATTTATGTTGCCCCTTCTTATTCTGAAGGGTTTAGTATGTCTGTGCTGGAAGGTATGGCTTCAGGTTTACCTTGTGTTATTACCACAGGCTGTAATTTTCCAGAAGCTGCTACTGCAAAAGTTGCCCATGTAGTTGATATTGATGCTGAGGCTATTGCCAATGCTTTAAGCCAGTGTTTGCAATTTCCCCAACAAGCCAAAGAAATGGGAACTCGCGCTCGTCAACTTATCTTTGAACAATACACCTGGGATTCCATAGCAAAAAAACTGATTCAAGTTTATAAATCTATCATCCAAAATCAACCTATTTCGATCTTATCTTAACAAGATATTATTTTAACAAATTTTTCGGGAATGCTAGAAAAAATTACCCCACTCATTCTCACCTACAACGAAGCGCCTAATATCGAACGTACCCTTCAACAGCTTACCTGGGCAAAGACAATTGTTGTAATTGATAGTTACAGCACCGATGAAACCTTAGAAATTGTCAAATATTACCCCCAAGTTCAAGTATTTCAGCGAAAATTTGACACCCACGCAACACAATGGAATTACGGTCTAGAACAAGTCACATCAGAATGGGTACTGTCATTAGATGCTGATTACAGTGTCACCAATGAGTTAATAGCTGAAATAAAAGCTTTACAAATAGATACCGATATTAATGGCTATTTTGCCAAATTCAAATATTGTATTTTTGGCAAACCCCTTCGAGGTACCATACTTCCCCCTCGTCAAGTTTTATTTCGCAAAGAAAAATCAACGTATATTGATGATGGTCACACCCAGCTTTTGCAAGTTAATGGCAACTCAGCAACACTCTCTTCCTACATTCATCACGATGACCGCAAACCTTTAAGCCGATGGTTGTGGGCCCAAGACCGATACATGATAATTGAAGTCAAAAAACTAACCCAGACTCCAGATAATGAAATTAGTTTAGGTGACCGAATTCGCAAACAAAAAATTATTGCTCCCTTTATTATCCTGTTTTACTGTCTGATTCTGAAGGGCGGAATTTTCGATGGTTGGCATGGTTGGTATTACGCATTTCAACGGATGCTGGCGGAAACTCTTTTATCTATTCGGTTGATTGAATTTGAAAAATTACAGAAGCAGTAAATTTTAACCATTGTCAAATCGGGAATCGGGAATCGGGAATCGGGAATCGGGAATCGGGAATCGGGAATCGGGAATCGGGAGTCGGGAGTCGGGAGTCGGGAATCGGGAATCGGGAATCGGGAATCGGGAATCGGAATCCACCCCTAACCCCTCCCAGGAGGGGAACGGGAATCGGGAATCGGGAATCGGGAATTGGGAGTCGGGAGTAGGGAGTCGGGAATCGGGAGTGTGGGGCGGGGGCGCGGGGAGATGGGGAGATGGGGGGAACCCTCAAGACCGGACTGGATCCCCAAGACTCTTCTACTCCCTGCTCCCTACTCCCTACCTGACAAGGGTAGGTTTTTTACAAAGGGGCGAGTATGTACTTTTATTAGGTATAAATTCCTAAAAATCTGTATCAAAATACACAATTATTTCCGGGATAATTCTCCCCATTTCCCGCTCTTCCCCTCCTGGGAGGGGTTAGGGGTGGGTTCCGATTCCCGACTCCCGATTCCCGACTCCCGATTCCCGACTCCCGACCCAAATGTAAAAAACCTA
>NZ_JAAHFV010000478.1:0-4118 GCF_010672755.1 Moorena sp. SIO1F2 | reverse complement strand
TTATGGATGTTATCCACCGGGTTAGACAGCATACTAATTTACCCGTTGCTGCATACAATGTTAGTGGTGAGTACGCCATGATTAAAGCAGCCGGTCAGAATGGTTGGATTGATGAGAAAAAAGTCATGATGGAAACCCTGACTAGCATGAAGCGAGCTGGTGCTGACTTAATTTTGACCTATTTTTCCAAAGAAGTAGCTAAAATCCTGCAGTAAGGCATTGAACCGTAGTTAGCGCTCAGCGGTCAGTTATCAGCAGTCAGCAGTCAGCAGTCAGCAGTCAGCGGTCAGCCGTTGGCCTTTGGTTGATAGCTGATACGCGACACACTGATAGCTTGTAACTGATCGCTGATAGCTGATCGCTGACCGCTGAATGCTTACCTAGGCTGTAGTCTGTAGACTATAGGGAACAACACAAGCAAGCCTATAGTTGATAGTCTAGAGTCGAGAAAGGAAAAGTCGCTAGGTTACACATAATATGGTGGTGAAGCAAAATGAGCTAGAGCAATGCTATAGAGTTCTTGAACTGGAGCCTGGAGCATCACCGGAAGAAGTGAACCAGGCTTACAAGGATTTAGCATTTATTTGGCATCCCGATCGTGTGCCTGAGGATAATCCTCGCCTCAAGCAAAAAGCTGAAGAAAAACTTAAGTTACTGAATCAGGCACGAGAAAAATTGCGATCGCATCATAAATCACCCACTGCTTCACAAAAGCAAGCTAGGGCAAGAACACCGTATCGGGATTATCGCAATCCAAATCCAAGACCAAAACCACCACCATCAGCCCAGCCAAACCCACCAAACTATTACAAATACAAACAACCAGAACGATCTAGAGCCCAAGCATCCACGACCGCTCAATCTCGGACCCCCAAGACCCCTGCTAACGCTAGAGCCCAACCATACACTCCCGCCCAACCTCGCACTCCCAAGACCCCTGGTGACTCTAGAGCCCAACCATACACTCCCGCCCAACCTCGCACTCCCAAGACCCCTGGTGACTCTAGAGCCCAACCATACACTCCCGCCCAACCTCAGAATCCCAAGCCCCCTGCTGAATCAAGAGCCCAACCATCCACTCCCGCCCAAACTCGGACTACTCAAGCCCAAGCTCGGACTGCCCAGCCCCCCGGTAACTCTAGAACCCAGCCATCCACGACTGCTCAAACTCGGGCTCCCAAAGCCCCTCCTGACTTGAGTGGGGCTGATTTTAGGGGAGCAGACCTCAAAGAAAGAGATTTCTCAAATCGGAATCTCCAATCCGCTAACTTAAGTCAGGCTAACCTAAAAGACGGCTTTCTCCATCGGGTCAATCTTGCTGAGGCTAACCTCGAAGGTGCTAATCTATTTAGAGCCAATTTATTTCAAGCTAACCTCAGTAAGGCTAACTTACGAGAGGCTAATCTGATTGGAGCTGATTTGAGTGGAGCTGATTTGAGTGGAGCTGACATGAGTGGAGCTAAAGTGGGTTCTAATGGTAAGCTCTTGGTGAAACTGACAGGGGCAAACCTAACCGGGGCAGTTTTGCCCGATGGCAGTATCCACGACTAATATCAGCAAATTTGAATTAAATTTCAACTATTGATCATCTTCATCATCCAAATCTGGAAAGGGGAGAACAGGCAGTCTCTGCCCTCGAAACACTTCCTCACTACTAATACCTGTGGTTTCTAACCATGAACCCATAGCTTGTATTGAGAGTATACCTAAGAGCATTGGAGCAGTGCCTAGACTTACGAAGAATTTTGTGGGCATTTCTAAATTAAACAGGTCAGCAGACCTGATTTCTGGTATTTCGGGTTTAGAAGAAGACATCTGGGTTAGTTTTAGTACAAATGAACTAAACAAAGCCGAAAATTTAACATTGGGGCACAAGAGCAGGAGTTACGCAGCAATGGGCTGCTACTGAAGTAGTATTGACTTGAGAACCGATGGCCATTTAGTCCTGTGAGTGAGGATTTCAACCTCTATTGTCAGCTAAATTAATTTTATTTGCCCAACAAATAAGTAGTCTTCAGAAAATTGTGCTTAAATCAAGGCGAGCATCTAAGATATGAAGAAATCATTCGTCCGTTACCAGTCCAGTTAATCAATTTGTGATGTTGGATGTCGATCAGCGTCTCCCAAAAGCTCCTCCGTCCTCCCTTGCCAAGTGGGCTTATTGTGCCATTAGGCAACCTGGGTTATCCATACGAGTCCGTTTGCGAGGGAACAATTTGCACATTCTCTGTGAACACCCTCAGGGAGTAGAAGCCAATAAGGTGATCAACCCCCTGATCAAAGCCCTGAAACTGCAACAGGGAGAAGTTCAGTTTCCCCTAGACTTAGCAAACCCGATCTATCAAATAATTGTTTATGGGCGTCGAGTGGGGCAGAAACGTCCAGACTGGATTAAGCAAATCGCTATCAAACTACCGACCGATGATGCCACTAATGCTTATAACCAATCTTCCCAGACGTCTTTCGATGCCATAACCACTGATGCGGAATTAACTGTCTCAAACGAAAGTCTTGCCCGTTCTGGTTCTCCAGATGCGATCGCTCGTTATCTGAGTGAATCCCTCAGTTACCTAGGTGTCAGTGTTAAAGTCCGGATCCAAAACCAAGATTCCAAAGCTAGAAGATTTTCCGGGGCAAGTTCTAACCTTAAACAAACTAACCTTCACCCTTCACCCCCTAACCGACGGCTCTGGATAATTTGTAATTCTAACTACAGCCCCGATCCATCCTTACTATCTGAGTCCATCATCGACCGGTTACATTCCTTGCAACTCCAAGGGTTTCGAGATGCCGTGATTTGCTTTCAGGTAAGTGGCGAAGCCACTCCTGATTGGAAGCTGCGAGTAGATTTGACCCCTCCAGAAGAAGTCCTCAAGGAATGGGCTCGTTGGGGAGATGTAGAAGCAATCCAGCGGTTATTAAATCAGGGGTTAGCAGCGGTGGGAATAACCGTTCGGGCTATTCTTAAAGAAAGCACCCTACATGTATTTTGTAGCGTCATCCACCGCCGGAAAACTATTGCCCCAGAAAAAGAAACTGTAGTCAGTGCCATTGCCTCAGTACTGGATTTAATCGCTCCTCAAGGAATCCAGGGTGCAACTATTTATGGTGTAGACTCAAGTCAGTTCCCTAGTCAAACGTTACTGTCTCAGGAAGCTGAGTCTCTCAAATCCCCCTTTGGAAACAATGGTCAAGTTGCCAAAAATTCCTTACTGCCAGAAACCGAATCCCCAGCCTGGATTCACTGGATCAACTTACCAGCAGCAGACCACCAGAGTTTAGGAGAATCCACCTATTCCTTAGCCCAAACAGGGCATCACGATGCCTTGACCTTTTTGTTGGAGCGCTTACTTAATCCCGACATTGACCAACGATTGGTAACAGGTGGAATCAGGGTAAAAATTCGCCGTAAACAAGACTTGTTGCACATCATGAGCGAGGCAACAGTCTGTCCTCGAAAATCTCAGGTCACTCGAAAAATTACCCGCTTCCTAGAGCAGCTGGCTATGTCGGAAATTACTGGGTTGCGGCTCTATGGACGTCGGGCTGGTGCTACCTCCCCCTCCTGGAACTATGGGGTGGATTTTGTTCATCGACAGCGTCTAGTCCCAGAAGCTACCCCAGAGTTTGCTGCCTCCGATGCCTACCTGAGTGATTTGGTAACTCCCACTGGGGAACCAGTACTGCGTCCTGATCTAACCCACGACGATCTCAAGCAGGGTTTAAAAGGGGCAGTTGATGGTCTAGTTTACATACTCCAGCGTTTGCTATGCTACTCTCAGCTATTTGTACCCACTGTAGAAAACCAAGACATGGCAGCCTTCTCAGACAAGAGACAGGCAAAGGGGAAATTATCTATCCAAGGCGTAGCAGTAGCCATGGTATGGGGCGTAGCAGGATTACTAGTAACACTGATCACAGATTGGCGTTTTAGTGAGCTCCTACAGTCTCAAGCCTCACCGTCAGCGGAAGTAAAGGCAGTGACTCACTCATCACCCAAACCCATTGCTTTGCCCCAACTATCTTTGCAAAAAGGGGCGGGTCTCGGGACTGAAAACTTCAACACCTCTGGATTTACTGCTCCTGGGGATACCATGGTGATTGTGAATGAAAACGGC
>NZ_JAAHFV010000477.1:0-4130 GCF_010672755.1 Moorena sp. SIO1F2 | reverse complement strand
GGCCGATCGGCAAGCCGCTGAAGCCAAATTTGGATTCTATCCAGATTTAGAAGCTTTGCTTGCCAGTTTACGGGCAGCAAAATCTATTCAAGATTGGCCGGGATACTTATCCTTATTCAAGCCAGACAGTAAGATTCAAGCTGAAGTGTTACAAACTTTACGAATGGCATTATATTCAACTAGAGAATATAACCGCAGAGAAGTACCTCAAGGTTTTGAGAAGATGTTTTTTAAGCCTGATGGTACGTTAATGATTGCTACAGCAGAGGATGGTACTGTCCGCTTACAAGACTTCAAAGGCAGACAACAACCCAAAGTATTTTCAGGACATGAGGGGGACGTAGATCTTGATGTTAGTCCGGATAGTCGCTTATTAGCAACAATTGACCAGCAAGGGACTTTTCGCCTCTGGAACTTAGAAGGAAAACAGGAAGAGCCACGTCAGCTTACAGACTGTATTTCAGGGTTTACATATACTGATTTAAATCTATCTCCTACTGGTTTCGGTGTATATGACAGAGGGATCAGTTTCAGTCCTGATAGCAAGAAGCTTCTAGCCTATTTACAAAGGGTAACTGAGAAGGGCAATTCCAGTACTATCTGCCTGTGGGAAACGGGAGATAAACCGAAGCTATTGAAACAGGAAGGCAATTTCTATAGTATTAGCTTTAACTCCAATAACCAGCTAGTAGTAGCTAACCAATCTGGCAATACCCTCAGCTTGTCGGACTACAGGAGTCGTAATCAGTTGGCAGAGTTTAAAAATTTTAATCAGGCACCCTCTGGATATCTGGCTTTTAGTCCTACACTCTCGGGAAATCTGGTTTTTAGTCCTATTAGTCCTAATGGTGAATACTTAGCAGGATTGTTTGGAGATGATGTAAGCATTGCCTACTTTCGTAGTTTAGATAGCGAATATTGGAAGGAGTTTAAACCCATAAGTAGAGCTAGCAGTATCATTTTTGATACCGAAGGTCGTCTGATTATTGGGCAAGAGGGTGAGGGTATTATTAGTGTTTATGATGAACCATATAAGATTAATGACTCTTTGTCAGACGCCTTGGAATTTGAACTGAAAGGGCATCAAGGTGGTATTCGTGAGGTGATTTCTAGCTCGTCGAACGGCAGACAACTTGCTAGTTTAGGTGATGACAATACCCTGGTCTGGTGGAAACTAGATAAGAAGCCATTAGAGGAGTTAGAGCTAATTCCGAATTTAAAAAGTATCAGCATCAGCCCCGATGGTAAGCAACTAGCTGTTGTCGGAAGTGATGACACTATTCGTCGGTTGGATTTGACTGGTAAGGTGTTGAAGCGATTTCCAGATATTAAAATAACAATAAGGCAAATCATTTTCAACCCTGATGGTACACAATTGGCTGGAGTTGGTAAAGATAATAGGATTCGCTTATTGGATTTGAATGGCAATCAGTTGTATAAATCTAAAAATTTTAATAAAACAATTAGCCAGCTTCTTTTTAGCCCTGATGGTACACAATTGCTTGTTGTGGAGAACGATAGTACTGTATATCCGCAGGGTTATGATGATAAGAATACTAGTACTCTCCATCGGTTGAATTTGAACAGTAAAATCTGGAAAACTGAACCTAAGCTATGGGGTGAAATCGCTTTTAGCTCCGATGGCAAGCTGTTAGTGGCGCAGAATGCTTTACCTGATCACTATGTAGAGCGAGGTAATATCTTTTTAAAAGAATTGGAGTCTGGTGAGGAATTAGTTAAGTTTAAGAGTGCTAAGTATGGCTTTGATAGTATCGGTTTTAGTACCCAGGGTGGCTTAGTGGTTAGTGCAGAGCGGCGTTATTTGGAGGATAATGGTTCTCATATGGAGGAGAAGGGTTATACCTATGTATGGGATATGTCAGGAAAATTATTGACTGCTTTCAAAGATGGGCATCAAAGTAAAGTTAATGAAAGTACAGTTGATGTAAGTACAGTTACAAGTATAAGTCTTAGTGCTGATGGCAGCTTACTAGCCACTCTTGATACATCCGGAAATGCCAAGTTATGGCGTATAGGAGGATTGGATGAACTAATAGTCAAGGGTTGTAATTGGGTCCGAGACTATTTGGAGACGAATCCCAATCTTGACGAGAGCGATCGCAATCTCTGCAAAAATTGATGGCGTTGCTGATTTTGGGTATGCTTTCGCCCCCCTAGCCCCCCAATTCTGGGGGGAACAAAACTCTCAAGCGATGCAGCGCGGTCTTGGGGGAAACCCCCATGAGCGACTGCATCAAGACAAGTCCCCCAAAGTTGGGGGATTTAGGGGGCTGTAATAAAATCAGATAATCGCGCATTCATTCCTTAATTCAGCAACGCCGGCCTATATAGGGTTTATAAATGAGATGAAACAGCCCTACCCTTATTAAGGGGGACCAACGGGGGATCTCAATCAGGGATTAACAAAACTGAAATGCGATATTGGAAAGTATTATCCCGATTTATTCTATTCATCCTCTCAGCAGTTATCGTACTGCTGAGTTCTGCTCTACCCAATAGTCTTCTTGCGTCTCAAGCTGCTAGTCCTCTTGCCCAAGTACGCATCAAGACCGAAACAGTAATAGGTCAGCAGGATTTTTTCCGAGTTGGCAAATCCCACAAAGGTCGTTGGTGGTTGATTGACCCCGATGGCAAACCCTTCCTTTACCGGGGTGTCACCTCCGTCAACTTTGGCTATCCTGCTCCCTATGTTCCGGTTGTCGAGGATAAATATGGTCAAGACCCCGCTGCCTTTCGGGAAGCTACCTTTGAGCGGCTGCGAAACTGGAATTTTAATGCCCTAGGAGCATGGACACCACCTCAATTGTGGGATCAGGGTATGCCCTACACGGTTATCCTAAATTTCGTCAAAGCTGCTCCAGACAGCGAACTTAGGGTTGATGACAGGAAGCTAAAGTTACCCGATGTGTTTGATCCGAAATGGATTGAAGGGATTGATGCTAAAGCTAAGGAAATCGTAGCACCGGTGGCAAGTAGTAAGCTGCTAGTGGGATATTTTACTGACAATGAACTCAATTGGGCACACGCTGAAACACCAGACCGAAAGGTTAACTCAGAGTTGTTGCTCACCAATAACGCTAAGGCATCTTTACTGCAATTTTGCCTTAGCCTCAATCCAGAAAAACCCGCCTATAGTGCTGCTTGGGATTTTGTTTTAAAGCGCCATGGTAATAGTTTAGAGCAGTTAGCTAAAGATTGGCAGGTCCCGATTGAATCTAGAGACACGATTAAAGAATGGACTAAGACAAAACAAGGGATTGTTTCTAAAGGCTACTTAGTGGATCAGAATGGGTTTCAAGCAGAATTTGCTCGACGCTATTTTCAGGAAACTGCAGCAGCAATCCACCGCTATGACCACAATCATTTAATCCTGGGATGTCGGTTTGGGGCACCTCCTTCTAATGCTGTATTTTCCGCCATCAAAAGACCTTGGGTAGATGTAGTATCTGCTAACAATTATCGCTACAACATGTATGAGCGGATAGACCTATACTACCAAGCTACAAAATTGCCAGTGCTCAACACTGAGTTTAGTTGGGGACACACCAGGTTTACTCAACGAGCCTTACCCGATGAACCAGAAGACGGGTTTTCCGAAAGGTCACGGATGATGCGTAATGGCGCTAAGTCCTTAGCCAGGGCTTTGACTCATCCCGCTCTTGTCGGTTATACCTGGTATCGTTGGGTAGATTTGCCCGGTCATACACCCCCGATTAGTTTTGGTCTGGTCAATCTTGAGGATGATCCCAACCTCTCCCATACAACCTTACTCAAGCGATTGAATGCTAGAGCTGATGCGATCGCGACTACAGCAAAGGGAATAGGGAACAGGGAATAGGGAACAGGGAGTATGGAATAGGGATGCAGCGCGTAGCGCATAAGCTGATAGCTGATAGCTGATAGCTGATAGGTGATAACTGATAACTGATATACCAATCCGTGTAGGAATTGCGAGAATTTTTGTTCCCTTTTCCCTACTCCCTACTCCCTACTCCCTGTTCCCTGTTCCCTGTTCCCTGTTCCCTTTGGTATAGCTGATAGCTGATAACTGATAGCTGATAGCTTAACTACTTAGTTGCTGTAATAAAAACAAAACGGTCAGGAAATTC
>NZ_JAAHFV010000476.1:0-4139 GCF_010672755.1 Moorena sp. SIO1F2 | reverse complement strand
AATACTCGGTATCTTCAGGATTATACCAAATTTTAGCAAAGACCGATTCAGAAAGTTTAGTCACTAAGGTTTTAGCTTTAGCTGGCATGAGAAACTGTTACCTCGACATCATCAGGTAAATTTTTGCCTTCCAGGACATCATGGGTCAAACTTCTGAGGTGTTGGGTTGTCTTCAAAGGAAATTGTTGATCAGCATAGAGAGCAGCGATCGCTCAAGCCTCATCATTATCCTGGATTGCTTGGTCAATTTCTTCGGGGTGAGCATTAGCATAAACCCAAGCATTGGCAACATCGCTGGCACTTAGGGTAGGGTAATTTTGCAGAAGATCAACTTCACTGCTGCCAAGATTACGAGCTTGAACGAGAACCCAAACAGGAATACGAGTGTTGGCAATCCGGGCATCTCCCCCGCAAACACCAGGTGTTTTTTCAATGCCTGTCCAGATGTTGCTAGCTTCCTGAAGTAGCTGAATCGCTTGAGCTTTTTCAGTTAAACTAAGGGCTAAAAGTTGGGATTTAATCTCGCGCAGGGTCATGGTGGACGAAGTTGTACTGACTTGTTTTGTAAAAATTCGATTTGGGCGATCTATCAACAGATTAAGAAGGCTATCTGGCTCGTATTTGAGTTTTTATCAATATGTCCAAACGTGCTTTACTTTTAATACAACATTCCCCTTAAAACAACCGGTTTAAAATGAATCCTTACACAATCTTAAATCAGACCCAGTGCCAGCGGGTAAGTGATGGAGTCATCCTGCCACTTCTGAGCGGTTGTGAGTCAGCCACCCGCCAGCTGGTACTTGTCTGGCCCCAACTTGGAGATTTCGACAGTCTCGAATACGCTTGGTGGCTGCAACGGGAAGCAAAAAGGTTACAGGGCGAGGGTATAGTAATACGAGCTGTTGGTATTGGCAATCGCGATTCTGGTAAGCGATTCTGCAACTATACGGGGTTTCCTGGGGATTGGTTGTTTGTCTCTGCCAATGCACAGCTGCACCACCAGCTTAATCTTTATCCAGGACTATCGCTCAAGCTACCAGGGCTCTCAATAACCCTAAATGCCTACTTGAATCTGCTGCTGATGTGTGCGGGTATTGGTAGTCCTGGCACTCTAGCTGAAGTATTTCGAGGCTATTGGGGCGATAGTCAGGCTCCGCAGTTGCTCGATGATGAGGAGGTTGTGCGAGGTATACCACTTCCCCCTATCAAGGGCTCATTCTTCAGGCTGGCTGGTGGCAAAGGTTTTCAAAGACCCTTTGAATTGGCAACCCTGCGGCTGCGGAATATGACAGAGGTTTTAAGCCACTGGAATACTTATGTGCCCAATGGGGCTTATCTGACCCAGCGAGGGGGAACTTTCTTATTCGATTCACAGGGTAAATTACTCTACGAATACCGCGATGGCGGGCTCCTTGGCTTTGCTCAGAATATGAGTCGTCCACTGTCGTTTTTATTAGATTAGTTCTACCCAAGCGATATTAACAATGTCTTGATAGATCTTGTGTAATCGAACGCACCCTACAAGAGCGATTGGCCGTAGGCCACCCTACGCGATCGCACTTATTTGAGTTGCTCAAATTCCTTCTCACTAATTCCTAACTGCTTGAGTATTTCTCGAAATAACTAACCTCCAATCTCAGCATTACCATGAACAGGAATAGTGGTTGACCGTCCATCCGGATGCTTCCAACGGGCATGACTTCCTTTTTGACGAACTTTCAGCAAAACCTAATTGTTTAGCAACTTTTTCTAAGGTTTTAGCTAATGCTGGCATGAGAAACAGTTACCTCGACATCATCAGGTAAATTTTTGCCTTCTTCGAGGTATTCTTCTTGAATCATCTCAAAAACATGATTTAATTCACAGAGGGCTGCTTCAGGAGTTTCTCCCCAGGCATGACATCCTTTAATGGCTGGAATATAGGCGACAAAAGTTCCATTGTCATCGGGACGTAAAATAATTTTATAGTCGTTTATGGATTTCATTAGGGTATTTCATGAATCGACTGGCAGGTTATACTGGCGACGTTGCTCTATAGCAAACTCAGCGAAAGACCGAAATCGACCTGCTTGGAAATCATTCAGTCCTTTTTGAATGCCCTTTATAGCCTCCTGTGAATCTTCCACCTCCGACTCTAAGACACTAGCCAGCAATTCGGACGCAACCAAGCTAACATCTTGACCTCGCTGAGCAGCATATTCACGCAGTAGTGCTTCTAATTCTGAGCTAAGGGATAACTACCTTTGTCATCGACCTACTTTCCTCCCAACCTTTGCTTCTCAGCTGCATTCTAACAAAGTGTAGGGGTGCGTTACTAAGGCATTTCCTCAACCCACCGGACAAGATCCCATCGGGTGCGTTAATAACGCACCCTACTGGACTGACATCTCTAAAAATGTAGGTTGGGTTTTACTATCGTTTAACCCAACAAACCATAACAAATTTTGGGTAAAGTACCTCAATCCAAGATACAACAGCTACAAGAGCGGCGATTAGCCCAAAGGGCAACGCAAGGCGCGATGCTCAGAGCCGCTAAAAGCGATTGACCGTAGGCCACGGTAAGCGATTGACCGTAGGACACGCGGGGCGCGTTCGCACTAAATCTTAAGACATCACCCAAAAGTTATCAAATATGATAACCTGTAACTATGAACTGGCAAATTACTTTCTACAACGAGAAAGTAGAACAAGAAACCTTGAACTTTCCACCAGGCATCCTCGCTAATTTTCTACACATCGCTGAGATGATTGAAGAGTTTGGTCCGATGCTGGGTAAACCATACACAGCTTCAATGGGTGGCGGACTTTTTGAAATAAGGTCAAAAGGTTTTGAAGGTATTGGTCGCTCTCTTTACTGTATGATAAAAGGAAGAGAAGTGATTATTCTGCATTCCTTTATTAAAAAGTCGCAAAAAACACCAAAGAAAGAATTAGAACTGGCAAAAAAACGGATGAAGGAGATAAAAAAGTGAGCCGTACAACCTTGGCAAAGTTTAAAGAAAAAGCTCTAGGTAATAGTGAAGTTAAAAAAGAGTATGAAGCTCTGGCCGTAGTTTACGATATTAGAAAGAAACTTATTGACCTAAGGATAAAAGCCGGTTTAACTCAAGAAGAGTTGGCAAAAATTCTAAATACACAAAAGAGCAATATTTCCCGTTTAGAGAATGTTAATTCATCTTATTCTCCCAAGCTCTCGACGATCGAAGACTATGCTCAGGCTGTTGGATATAAGGTAGAAATTAATTTTGTGCCAATAGAACCTTCTCCTTAACCTGAACCTATAACCATATTTATGAGTTGGCTCTTGGATTTCATTGGTTATTGGCGATCGCACTCTCCAGTAGAGTGGAGAAGGCGACAGCGTAATCCACCGAGTTACTTATGGGATGGTGCGTTCTTTATCTTCACCTCAATCCTGGGTTTCCTAGGTCAACCCAGTCTACGAGGCGATCGCATGGAGCAATATATGTTATCCGCAACCTAGGATAAGCGATCGCACTCACCACCTCTATTCAATCGTAGGTTGGGTATAGGAACGGAAACCCAACAACATCAGACCGCCACACCAATTAAATTGTAGGTTCTATTTTGTTAGAACAGATACCCGTCTCTTGAGGAGAAGATGTTGTGTTGAGGGGAATTATGTTGGGTTTCATTCTTTAACCCAAACTACAAAAGCGATCGCACTTCCTCAAGTGAGTATCCTCTATTTCGCTTCGCATGTAAATTGATTAGCCTAAAATAGTTTTAATCATATTTTTCAGTTTTTGGCAATCTGAGTCTTGTAATTTACATAATTTTCTAATTACTAAACTTTTATCAATGGTAGATATAACGGGTTGAATCACAGAATGTTTTATTAATCCGGCGGAGAATAAATCAATAATTTGCAACTCTCCAAAAGTTAACTTTTAACTTATTTTCCAGGTAATTGCCATAATAATTAAGTCCGGTTTTTGTTGATTATAAGTGTTTGAGCTTATGATAACGGTTGGTCTTTTTTTTAGAGTAGTCTGGTCAGTAAAGGGAAAAGGGACGAGAAGAATATCCCCAAAATTATAGGTTGTCATACTCGGCATCTTCAGGATTATCCCAAATTTTAGCAAATAGCACTCTAGAAAATCGACTCATAGAAAAGC
>NZ_JAAHFV010000475.1:0-4141 GCF_010672755.1 Moorena sp. SIO1F2 | reverse complement strand
ATGATCAAATAAAAGGAGACTGGTTAGAATACGGAATAAAAACTCGTTTTTGGAAAAATTATCTAACAAATAGCTCACAAGGAGAATAATTATGAAACGTTTAATGGCATTAAGCACGATCATCCTTACAGTTGGTATAGGAGTAGCTTCTTGTACTCGATTAGTAAACAGTCAAAACAGTCGCCAGGAGTGTGATAAAAACTCTACGGCTTTTCAATGTTATGAAGCAACATTATCGGAAATTCGTTTAATGAACCAAGAGTTACAAACAAAGCTTCAAGAACTTGAAAGTGTTAGAAACGAAGTAAAGTTGCTCAATGAAAAGTTGGGAAATGCAACTAATAAACTAGAACAAAATTTTAGTAAAATTAGTAATAATCGTGAGCAAATGAATCAAAATCATCAAGATTTAAGTAATAGTGTGCAAGGCTTAAATACTAGGATTCAGTCCCTTAAAGCAAATCAGGATAATCTAGATCAAGAATTAGATAATTTAGCCAATTCATCTACTCAGGAGGATCAAAAGCTCGGTCAGAAGATTAGTAACATTGAATCTGGTGTTAATCAGAGAATCTCGAATGAAGTTCAGACTTTGTCAAACAAACTTCAAGGCTTGACTACTAATGCAGATAAGACGGTTGTTCAGGGTAACCTACTGATTAACGGCAATCGATGGGATGGTACAAGACAGGAAGCTACTACTGATAGAAGTAATGATGCTTTTTGTCCTGAAGGACATTACGTTGTGGGAGCACGTGCCATCGATACAGATGGTGGAAGATACTGCGTCAGTTGTATAAGTCGTGTGAAGTTATTCTGCAGACAACTCTAGAATAGGATAACCACTTGGCTATGTTAACGGAGCCACTTTTTTAAATAAAATAGGACTTATAAATTTAGTTAGTCTCGCCCCCCTAACTTCCAATTTTGGTGGGAACAAAATTCTCAAAGTCCCCCAAAGTTGGAGAACCAACACGGGGCTTTCCCAAAACCAGACGATCGCGCATTCATACTTCAATTCAACAATGGCTAGTCTGAAAAACGATTTTTTTCAACTCTCCATCAAAATCAACCTCAAAGCATCTAACTGCACATACCATGGCTCAGGCCAAGCTTTAATCTGATGCCATTTTTCCTTAAAAACTTCAGCTTGGAGGTGGTATTGCTGAGGATTCCTAGAAGCAGTATATAAACTCAGATACAGTGTAACTCTGTGCTGGGTTTCACTCATAGTCACCAGCCAACAGGGAAACGTATTGTCGTGATTTGGCTCTTTTAGAAATCTCAGATGATGGGCACGGATGCCAACATAGGCTAAAGATTTCCTGATCGGTTCCACAACTGAAAGACTACAGTTCCAGTCCAGGGCTTGAATTTTTTGGTCCTCAATAATTTCAACCCGAGAAAAGTTTTTACACTCCGTTAATTGTGCTACCCTAAAGCTAGGAGGATGCTCAAAAATAGCTTCTTTAGAGCCAGAAGCAATAACCTTTCCTTCGGAAAGTACTAACAGATTACCACAAACTCGGTAAGCTTCCTCTAATTTATGGGTGACGAAAAGAGTCGCTCCTTGATAGGTAGAGAAAATTTCAGTTAATAGCCTTTCGATCTGATTCCGGAGATAGGTATCAAGGGCAGAAAGGGGCTCATCTAATAGTAACGCTTCTGGTGCGATCGCCATTGCTCTTGCCAAGGCTACCCGCTGCTGCTGTCCCCCAGAAAGTTCGTGAGGATAGCGCTTTTCTAGTCCCTGTAAATGCATCAGTTCAATGTATTTCCATACCCGTTCATTCCTTTGGGCTTTCGGCAATTCCTGCAAGCCAAAGCCGATATTTTGAGCAACATTCATGTGGGGAAAGAGGGCGTAGTTTTGAAACACAAAACCAATGCGACGTTGGTGAGGAGGAAGATTAATACCCTGTTTAGAATCAAACAAAACTCTTCCGTTCAAGACAATGCGGCCTTGAGTGGGTGTAGCCAAACCAGCAATACACCGTAGCGTCATACTTTTACCAGAACCAGAAGCCCCTAAGATACCTAAGGGCTTACCATTAGCAGTAAATTTAGCATCTAGGGTAAAGCTAGAGCTTAGCTCTTTTCGTAACTCTACTAAAAGTCCTTGACTTGGTTCTATGTTAGATTTTTTCCCTGTTCCCTGTTCTTTTCCCCCCTTAATAAGGGAAGCTCTAGTCCCCCCCTTAATAAGGGGGGTTAGGGGGGATCCCTTCCTTACTTCTATGTGAGATTTTTTCCCTATTCCCTGTTCTTTTCCCCCCTTAATAAGGGAAGCTCTAGTCCCCCCCTTAATAAGGGGGGTTAGGGGGGATCCCTTACTTACTTCTATGTTAGATTTTGTCCCTGCTCCCTGCTCCCTGCTCCCTGCTCCCTGCTCCCTGTTCCCTGCTCCCTGTTCATAGTTAATGATGGTGATTGCGACGAGAGCGATCGCAACCATGATCAACACCCACATTAGTGCTTCCCCCATCCTCCCGGCTTGGGCTGCAAAAAAGATAGCGATCGCAATGGTTTGGGTTCTGCCAGGAATACTCCCGGCTAGCATTAACGTAGCGCCAAACTCTCCCAAAGCTCTAGCAAAAGCCAGAACTGTCCCCGCCATCACCCCTGGCCAAGCCAACGGTAGCAACACTTGCCAAAATACCCTACATTCAGAAGCTCCCAAGGTACGGGCACAGTTAATCAAATCCTGATTAACTTGTTTGAAAGCTCCCAGTACAGTTTTATACATCAAAGGAAAGGCAACGACAGTAGCAGCAATCACAGTAGCAGGCCAAGACAAGATTACAGATAATCCCAATTGCCTTAATAGCTGTCCCACTGGGCTATTTCTACCTAGTAACAACAGTAATAAGAAGCCAACTACTGTAGGCGGTAGCACTATCGGAAGGGTTAAGATACTATCAATAATTCCTTTAGCTTTCCCTTGATAGCTAAACATCCAACCCGCTACTGTAATTCCCAGAAAGAAAGCAAAGATAGTAGCCAAGCCAGCAGTCTTTAGGGAAATCCATAAAGGAGATAAATCTTCCATAGTGTTGAACAAAGAGTATGGGTAGTGTGGAAAGTGTGGGTAGTGTGGGCAGAAAAAACGGCATATATAGGGTCTCTAATAGTTATAAGGCAAATTCAATTTTATTACCCCGACTCCCGACTCCCGACTCCCGACTCCCGACTCCCTATTCCCTATTCCCTGTTCCCTATTCCCTATTCCCTACTCCCTACTCCCTACTCCCTTATCCGCCATAATAAACCCATACCTCAAAAATATAGTTTTAGCTGAATCACTGATTAGAAACTGTACAAACTGGTTAGCATGATCAGGGTTTTTAGACTCCTTCAATACCGCTACTGGGTAGATAATCCGGGAGTAAGACTCTGGCGGAGCAGTAGCAACTCGTTTAACTTGGTTTGATACCTTAGCATCTGTTGCATACACCAATCCAGCATCCACATTACCTGTTTCCACATAGGATAGAACTTGACGAACATCTTTGCCAAAAACCAACTTCGGTTTCAGCTGCTCAAACAAGTTAAGAGTAGTCAGAACTTCCTTAGCATAGTGTCCAGCTGGTACACTTTCCGGGTCTCCCATTGCTATTTTACTAATTTTATCAGACCTTAAGTCCTTAAAATTAGAGATACCAGTCTGGTCTTTAGGAGTAACTAAAACTACCTGATTATTAAGAAGACTTTGCCTTGTCCCTTCTAGTAAAAGCCCCTTATATTCCAGAGCATTCATCTGTTTCGGAGCTGCTGAAATAAAAACATCCACTGGCGCTCCCTGTTCGATTTGTTGCTGCAACGAACCAGAGGATGCAAAATTATAAATAATGGTAACATCTGGTGTTTCCTTAGTGTAGAGTACTTTGATAGCTTTCATCGCATCTTGTAAGCTAGCAGCCACTGATACCGTTAGGCTCACCACTTCTGGCTGTTGATTGTTAAAGGTAAGAGCATTGCAAGCTATTAACACTAAGGATAGACTTAAGCACAACAACCATGATCTAATTAGGGATTTAATCATAAAAGTTATTAGTAGAGTTATAGCATTTTATAGTAACCGTGATATACATTTAAATTTTCTTCCCTACTCCCTACTCCCTACTCCCTACTCCCTACTCCA
>NZ_JAAHFV010000474.1:0-4145 GCF_010672755.1 Moorena sp. SIO1F2 | reverse complement strand
TGAGAGAGTCGAATGCTTTTTGAAATCGACTATCCTCAGAAATTCTGTCCTCATCGTTGTCATAATCTACACTCAAATTATTGAATAGTTCAGGATTTTTACTAAATGGTATTTCTCCTAAAACAGGTAAATTATGGCCTTCTTCAATATCCTTGATTTCATAGAAGATATTCCGATACTTATCATAAAGGAGAACTGTACCCATCCCTAAGCTTAAACCACCCATAACTCCTAGAAGTATCAACTTATTCTGACTAGATTCTGCGATCGGTTGACCGGTCGGATCGCGCAAAAGCTGAGGTTGAGAAACTATCTCCCAAGGCACTTCCCGTTGAGCTTTCTCCACCTGCAAGGTCTCTTTCTGAGTTTCCAGTTGGTTGAGAGTTTGAGTAGCAATTTGTAACTGCCGCTGTAGATCATTATACTCACGAACAAAAATCGGAAATTCTTGGACTTCGCGGTCAACAGTGTTTTTAGTTTGTATCAGAGCCTGATTACGAACCTGTAGTACCTCAATTTGGTTGGTGGTATCAACCAATTGTTGAATCAGTTGTAAACGAATTGGATTTTGGAGGGTTCGCACTCGGGGGTTAATCGGTTGACCTCCTAAGTTCTGACCCAGAATCCGTTGTACTTCCCGATTGAGAAGATTTTCTAGGTTTTGCCGTTGCTCTAGTAGGGTTTGAATATTAGGGCTCTCTGGCTGAAAGCGGGCGGATTGTATCGCAATTTTACTTTCTATTTCTTTAAGATCCGCCAGTAACTTCTGATAGTTAGGATCTTCACTTAAGGCAGAAGAAGCTAAAGCTTCCGTTGGCGATAGCTTTAATTGTCTTTGTAAGCTGTTTTTTAAGTTTATTAGCTCTTGTAACTGCCTGGTTGTATCTCTTGTTTGATCGCTAATTTTACGAACTCTATCTGATAATTGTTGCCCATCAAATTGAGGCTCAATTAGCTGATACTGCTGTTGCAAATTTTGCAACTTTCCTTGGATACTCTTAACTCGATTCTGTAATTCAGGAAGTTGATCATTAATAAACTTAACCCCTTGACCAATGCGGGTTGTGCGGTCTTCTAAACTATACTTTTCATATTCTTCAGCTGTTGTTTCTAATACCAACTCTACTAGTTTTTCATCTGTTCCACTATAAGTAACTGATAGGATTTTAGTATCTTCCCCTTGACTTTCTTCTTCGAGACGTTCAACTTTTAAATAATACTGAAGTACCCCAATGGTAAAATCTGGATACTGGAATTTAATTTTATTGACTATTTTAGATAAGATTTCAGGACTGGTTAGGATTTTAATCTGAGTTGCATAGTCCAGTTCAAAATTTCCCGCACCAGGTATTCTTCCCTGACCCCGAGTAAGTGTCATTGGTTCAGTGGATATTGCTGCAGCAGATGTGACTGGTTCCACTAACAGCTGAAAATTACCTGAATATGTAGAGGGAGATTTGCTACTCAAAAAGGTAGCAGCAACAGTCACTAAACCTGCAATCCCTGCAACCACCATGGCTTGGCGTCGGGCAATCCTCAAAAGCGGACCGAGATTTAATCCTTTTTGAGGAGTATTTAACTCATCTTGCTCGTTTAATGTTATTTGTTGCAATTGTCTGCCCCTTTTACTAGTTGATAAGGTTTCAGCCCCCTGTTGTATATCCAAGAGGATGCTAATTTTTGCAGGGAGACACTAATAATTACCAACTCTCAGGGCAATAATCCGGATTGTCCAGGTTTATAACCCTGTTCACATCGATGCTATACTTGATCGATGTCGAAGAAAAATTTATCAATATTCCGGAGTGCCCTCAACTCCTTTTATTTCGGTTATTTATAGTCTTTTTGTTTTTCAAAAGACTTTGGTAATTTAAAACTATCTTTATAGTAAAAAATATCAAAATATTTTATACCAATTATGTAAATTAATTTGACAGATAATTTTAATCTTAATATATCCTGATATTGCTCTTGATTATTACTTTTAATACTTGGAATTATTCCCCGCTTAAATTATCTTTTAATATACACTTAGGATGCTAATTTTTTTGATTTATAGCAGTCGCCAGGGCAGTTAGGACATGACAAAAGTCTCAAACCTAAGTAAGCGCAAGAGTTTGACTTCTGACTTCTGACTTCTGACTTCTGACTTCTGCTATATTTTGTGGTATAACTCTCAACTACTTATATCCAAAATAGGTAAGCCCAAGGATAATTACTTGGGCTAAATTATGGTATTAAAAATTTAATTAACCAGGATTATTAAACAATTACTTAAGAATCCTATACCTAGGCTAAAGAAGAAACCAGAGAATGATCTCCCCTAGTAGAATAAGTTGATTAGGATGATGGGGTATCGACTGCATCCCGCTCTGTGCGAATCCACTTGGTCTGAGGTTCCACCAGAAAAGCCAGATAGAGGGGAATTTTCCACAGAATGTAAATTGGAACAGCTAAGAGCATCAGGATCGGAAAGTCTGCTCGGCAAAATTTAGCCCAACCTTCAACAATCGCAATTAACAGCAGCACCCCTTCTATTAGTAAGACAATAGTACTTATCCATGATGCTCCCAATGCTCCCCCGAGTAAAGCTCCCCCTGTAGCAGCTACCCAAATTAGAACCAATAGGGACAATGGTGGCACACATAAGTCTAATGCGTACGCTAATAGATCGAAACGTCTTTGACGAATAGACTCTTTGAGCAACTTAGGAACTTGGTTTAGCAAAGTCTCGATATGACCATGCTCCCAGCGTGACCTTTGACTCTTTGCTGAAGCGTCTTTCATCAGACGACCTGTCACTCCTGCTTGTTGGCAATATATTGGGGAATGTCCGATGATCGCTAAATCCAAAGCCAACTGCATATCATCAACTGTTTTACTGCCAGCCAAAGAGATTTTGCGAATCACTGACCAGGGGAAAGCCATTCCTGAACCTGTTAACAAACAAGGCAAGCCCAGTCGATGTAACCCACTCGGACGGACTGTATTTTTGAATTTAACCGCCAGGGTAGAGATCAAATCCTTTACTACCGGTTTGTCTGGTTGTGTCATTAAGTAAGTTGACTGAACCGGTCGTTGTGTAGCGATCGCAAGGCGGGAAATCCGTGAAATCGTTCCTTCAGCAACGATACAGTCGGCATCAACCACCACCACTACATCCGGTGGATTAGGCTCGATAAAGCTCATACCGAAGTCTAAGGCATATCCCTTACCTCTGCGCTCATGATCCTGTCGTTCAATTACGGTAGCACCAGATTTCCGAGCCACTGCTGCGGTGTCATCAGTGCAATTATCAGCAATGACTATTAGTCGGTCTTGCTCCGTAAGCTGAGGTAGTAATGTTTCCAGGGTGGCACTGATATCAGAGGCTTCATTGTGAGCTGGAACTAAAACAGCCACCGTTGGTCGGGGTTTCCTAGCATCCGACCATGGCTCAGAGGCATTAGGCAAAATTGCTGCACTACATTCAATAAAAAGAACTGTAATTGGAACGATAAGGGCAAATGCTATTACCAAAAATGGAATATCAATAAATGAGATTAATGGCTGATTAGCTAACACAATTCAACATCCTTAAAGCTTAAAATAAGTTATTTTTTTTTAGGGAACAGGGAACAGGGAACAGGGAACAGGGAATAGGGAATAGGGAACAGGGAACAGGGAACAGGGAACAGATAAGAGGGTGAATTTAACAAAAACAAACCTTTTGTTATCATCATCATTAATAGGAATAATAGACTATATCTTAAATCCAAGAAATAATCGCTAATTAGTAAAATATAACCAGCTCTAAACTAACTATAAGTAAGTTATATGATTTTATTGAAAGTATAATAAAAACCTAATTATATCTATTTGATTATCATGTTACCTATCACCTATCACCTATTACCTATCACCTATTACCTATTACCTATTACCTATTACCTATTACCTATTCTCTCTTCCCTGTTCCCTGTTCCCTGTTCCCTAAAATCCAGAAATTGTCTACCACATAGCAATTATCATAGCTATGAGGGTGTCTTGGTGACATCTGCCCTTTCGCCATGAGCACGGAATACTCCCGAGGTTTCTCCAAAAGCCAGTGCCTCCACAAATCTCGGTAGGGTAATCTCACCTTCATCTAAAATCAGAAAGTCTAC
>NZ_JAAHFV010000473.1:0-4167 GCF_010672755.1 Moorena sp. SIO1F2 | reverse complement strand
TGGGAGTAGGGAGTAGGGAGTAGGGAGTAGGGAGTAGGGAGTAGGGAGTAGGGAATAGGGCATCAAAAATTATTAAAATTCCTACACGAATTGCTCAATAACCAATACAATAACCTCAAAAAACACGTTCGCGTAGCGTGGCCTACGGCCAATCGCGTAGCGGCTCTGAAAGAGCATCGCAGTTATCTGATAGCTGATAGCTGTAAGATAACTGCTGAACTATCTATAATAAGTTATCTGCAAATAACTATAAATTAAATTTTATTACCCCGATTCCCGACTCCCGACTCCCGACTACCGACTCCCGATTCCCGATTCCCGATTCCCGACTCCCTATTCCCTATTCCCTGTTCCCTCTTCCCTTTGGTATATTAACCTTGACACCGTTGGAGTCAAACCAGTGTCTAACGAAATAGAAGATATTCAGCCTGACCAGCACAACAGTTCTGAAGCTCAACTATCCCGACAAGAACAGGGGCAACGACTCAAAGAATTAGCGCTAGTCTTTTTTAAATTGGGGACAATTGCCTTTGGTGGCCCAGCTGCTCACATCGCCATGATGGATGATGAAGTAGTGAAGCGACGACAGTGGATGAGTCATGAGAAGCTGCTGGATCTACTGGGCGTTACCAATCTTCTTCCAGGCCCTAACTCTACAGAATTAGCGATTCACATCGGTTATGAGCGAGCAGGATGGCGAGGACTGTTTGTTGCTGGTTCTTGTTTTATCTTGCCAGCAATGGTGATTGTCTGGATAATGGCAGCAATTTATGCCCGTTACCAGAGTGTGCCCCAGGTAGAGTGGCTCCTCTATGGTATCAAACCAGTTATCATCGCTATTGTTTTACGAGCGTTATGGAAGTTGGGGAAAAAAGCAGCAAAAGATATTCCCACCACAGTAGCAGGAGTTGCAGCTACTATCGCTTTCTTCTTAGGTACCCATGAAATTCTCTTACTGCTGTTGGTCGGAGCTGCGGTAATGGTAGTTAAAACTCTTTGGCGTAGAGGAAACAATATCACAGGTGCTTTACTTGTGCCTTTCTCTAGTCTTTTAGCCCAGACCGGTGTACCATCCGCCGCTTCCCTATCTTCTGCTAGTGTCTTCCTATTCTTCCTAAAAATTGGCTCCGTTCTATATGGTAGTGGCTATGTGCTGTTGGCATTTCTACAACAAGATTTAGTAGAGCGCCACCAATGGCTTACTTCCCAACAACTAATTGATGCGATCGCAATCGGTCAAGTCACTCCCGGTCCTGTGTTTACCACTGCTACCTTCATTGGCTATCTCCTGAATGGAAATGTTGGCGCAATCGCTGCCACCGTTGGAATCTTTTTGCCTGCCTTTGTGTTAGTCGGAATCCTCAATCCTTGGGTGCCTAAGCTACGCCAATCCCCCTGGGCAAGTGGATTCCTCGACGGTGTTAATGCCGCTTCCTTAGGACTGATGACAGGAGTAACGTATATCTTAGCACGTACTGCTTTAGTAGATTGGTTAACCGTTATGGTGGCAATAACTAGTGCGGTGCTGGTATTTCGCTTTAAGGTAAATTCCCTATGGTTAGTGTTAATCGGCGGAATTATAGGATTTATTTCACAATTAGCCCAGTTGTCGATTGGGTTTTAGGGAATCAAGAATCGGGAGTCGGGAATCGGGAATCGGGAATCGGGAGAATACTGACCACTGACCGCTGACCGCTGACCGCTGAATGCTTACGTCTTAGGCTTCTCCTTTAACCATGTTCACTAGAATCCCAATAATTTTATTAATGTTGTTAATATAATAGCTATCATTATCTATATAAGCGACATTGTTATCAAGCTTAACAAATCTCCATTCATCTCCTGTTGTTACTGCACCATATACACAGGATAACTCATGACTTGCTTCTTGATTAAAAAGTTGAGCAGCATGCATTTCCGCAATACATTGACCTAAGCCAGAAATAATATTTTCATTCTTAGCTTCAACTATTGTAATTACGGGTAACTCTAAATATAACTGTTCTTCTGAACCGCTAATGATATAATCGCAAAATACAGTTAAGCCTTTTTCCTTATCTACATTAAAATCAATCCCTGAGAATAGACTAATTTTTTGATCATAGGATTTTTCTTTAACTTCCAGTAAAATATTAATAATGATGAGTTCTGATCTAGCTTTTTCCGTATTAATGGCTAACGCTAAAGGAACATTTCTTTTTAAGGTCTGTGCGAGATAATCACTTATTTCAATTTCTTCACTATTGGAAAATAGTGACTGCTCCTCCACAGTCTGGATATTGAAGTCAAGCTTGACTTTCTTGAGAGTAAAGTCACTGTATGCCACGTAAGTCTCCTGATTTTGAGCCTAAGAATAAGGCGCTCGGGTGCATGGGTGTTGTTATGCGGCGGATTGGTGCTTTCGATTATACCAAGCATTTACGTCTGCGATTATCTGGCTAACCTGCTCCTGATCCAGGGAACGCCATTGATTGTTTTCAAGAGTATAAAGGCTCTGGTTGGATTCACTTGGATACTTCAACCATCGGTAATAGCCCCTGTCATCGTCCATAGTGAAAAACAATACACATACCGGGAAGGGCAAATCTTGAAAGTACTTCTTTTCTTGGTCAGACAAAACTAATGAAGCTTCTTGCTGTATGTCGTTGAAAGCTTTGTCTCGACCTTTGATGTGAACACCAAAAACCCTTCCTGTCGGTAATTTATCCTGTAGTATTGTTACCAACATATCTAGCCCATAATCAGCTTTCATCCTTTCCACAACTAGATCGTGGCTACGTGTCAAGTATACTATTGCCAGATGTTCAGCACGCTCACCAATGAAATAATCTAAATCTCGCTTCATTACTGCCTCCACTTCGGATCACAAAAGGCTGACCGGAATGCTGGGTAGGTGGGAGAAGTCCAGTAGGCTGCCACCTCATCCCATAGTAGCGCTAATGCATCTGGATTGAGAGGATAGTCAGTACATAGACTTGAAAGTCCTGTTTGACATTCCCCATTAGCTGACACAATGTAACCTCGCTCTCTTGATTCATCGATACCAACAATATAGGTTGGAGCAGGGTAAGCAGCAAGACGCTTGATATCAGTGGCTGTAACTTGAACTTTTAGCCGATGCTCTTTTACAGTGTAACCCTCATATGTTGACTTAACTTGCACAAAGAAAAAAGGTATCAAAGACTCATCATGAAAGAGTTCTACATAAAAGTCTATAGTCCGCTTCTTTTCCCCAAGAAATCGTGGATGATCGAATAGGTAACCGCGCGTTGGATGCTTACGTGTTATGATAACTATAAAAATAGATTCGCCTCGTTGTCCAATAACTTCTCTTTTGTCCACTAATCGTTGGCATCAGAATACTTCCCTAAAAGTATAACTCCAGAGCGTTTCTAAATTAAATGTAAACCTAGACTGTTTTTTTACTTCCAATAACACTTCGTACATAATAAACAAGGGATCTAGCAAGTCGCTATGAATTTGCTATACAACCTATTGCGATGAAAAACACTCACCATGCCAAGAAGACAGAATTGTTGATTAGCCGAAATTTCGATTGGTTTTCAGCTTAGTTATTCAGCTATCAGCCATTGGCGGTAGCTTCTTTCAATACAATTTGATACTCAGCTCTGAGTTCAGCACGATTGGTCTTAATGTAGGCCAGAGCAGCATTAATTTGTTCCTCGGTAAAGTTGAATCGTCGAGCATTACCCATTGGAGTTAGGTTGCTCCGATTCCAACAGTTGAGCGAGTTGATTAGCGGCTTGATGAGAGTTAAGGGGCGACCAAACTGGATAGGTAGCTCCTGGTTCTAAGGTAGGTTCCTCTTTCCTAGCTAGCTCTGCTACCAAAAACTGAATGACTTTCAGTTTGTCTGCACGGTTTAAACCTTTCAGAGTAGGAAATAACTCCACTACTGTCATAGGAAATAGAGAAATGCTTAACTTGTTCAATTCTCTCACACTCCTTTAAATTGGAGCATACTTTTCTACAATTGATAAGGAGTAACTTGTTATTGTAGGGTTTAACGACTGACTTACCTCAGTACAGGACAAAAGTTGCAAAAAGTGCCAGGGAGAGGGTTTGATGGAAATTACCACAAAGACCACAAACCCTCATGGAACAGATTAACCAACTTCGAGCCAAATTGCGACCCCACCTGGGCTG
>NZ_JAAHFV010000472.1:0-4197 GCF_010672755.1 Moorena sp. SIO1F2 | reverse complement strand
AGAACTCGGTAGCTTATTGATTACTATGAAACCTCGGATTTCCCCACTGGTGCCAGCAACTAGCGTGTTGCTGTATTCTCTACTAGCTGCAACTACGGCATTAGGGCAAATTACCCCAGATAATACCCTGGGGAATGAAAGCTCTGTGGTAACCAATCTCAATATTAACGGAATTGTAATAGATTTAATTGAAGGTGGGGCGATTAGAGACAGTAATCTATTCCACAGCTTTTCAGATTTTAATGTAGCCGAGTTCGCAGGAGCTTATTTTGATAATCCTGCTGGAGTTGCCAACATCCTGAGTGGGGTAACGGGAGGTAATGTTTCCAATATTTTCGGGACTCTAGGCGTATTGGTAAATGCTAATTTATTTTTGATCAATCCCAACGGTATTGTCTTTGGTCCCAATAGCAGACTAGATGTGGGAGGTTCATTTTTTGGGAGTACTGCTGAGAGTGTTTTGTTTGAAGATGGTAAAGTTTTCAGCACTAAAAATCCCAATGAAAAACCGTTGTTGACTATAAATATACCATCTGGGTGGCAATATGGCTCAAATCCCGGGAGTATTACTAATCAATCTAGTTTTTTTCTGGTACCAAATGGTGAAACCTTAGGGCTGATTGGCGGTGAGGTTACTATTCCTAATGGCGCTCTAGGTGCATTGGATGGACGGATTGAGCTGGGGAGTGTTGGTTCTAATGGTGTGGTGAAGCTGACCCCAACCGATACGAGTTTTGTATTGGATTATTCAGGAGTTCAAGGGTTTCAGGATATTAGTTTGTCCGATCGTGCTTTTGTCATTACCAGTGGGGAAAGTGGTGGGAGTATCCAGGTGCAGGGAGCTAATGTGAGTTTACGCGATCGCTCTGATGTATTTGCGAATACCATCGGAAGTGAGAATGGCGGTGGGATAGTTGTTCGGGCTTCTCAGCTCAGTCTTGAGGATGGTTCTAGGATAATTGCGAATGTATTTGGCTTAGGACAGGGGGGAGATTTGACTGTGAATGCCTCGGAATCTGTGCGAGTGGTTGGTGTATCGCCTAATGGTACTTTCAGTCTCTTGGGAGCCCTAGTTTTTCCAGGAATAACAGGAAATGGTGGAGATGTCAGTATTACCACTGAGGAGTTAATCGTCTCTGATGGAGCACAAGTTTTAGCTATCACTTTTGGTCTTGGGGACGGGGGAACCTTGACTGTGAATGCGGACTCTACTGTTCAACTGATTGGTACCTCAGCCGATGGTCAACCCAGCGGCTTGTCTAGTCAAACTAATGGGACAGGAAAAGCGGGAGATTTGAAGATTACCACTGGGGAGTTAATCGTCTCTGATGGAGCAAGAGTTTCAGCTAGCACTTTTCGTGAAGGGAACGGGGGAAGGTTAAGTGTGAATGCCTCCTCTACTATTCAACTCATTGGTAGGTCAGCCAATGGTCAGTTTGCCAGCGGCTTGTTTGCTCAAGTTAATCCAGGCTCAACAGGAAATGCCGGAAATTTGAGTATTACCACTGGAGAGTTAACGGTTTCTGATGGAGCAAGAGTTTCAACTGCCACTTTTGGTGAAGGGAATGGGGGAACTTTGAGTGTGGATGCCTCCTCTACTGTTCAAGTGATTGGTATCTCAGCCGATGGTCAGTTTGCCAGCAGCTTGTTTGCTCAAGCTAATCCAGGCTCAACAGGAAATGCTGGAAATTTGAGTGTTACTACTGGGCAGTTAATGGTCTCTGATGGAGCATCGGTTTCAGCTAGCACAAGCGGTGAAGGGAACGGGGGAAACTTGAGTGTGGATGCCTCCTCTACGGTTCAAGTAATTGGTACGACAGCCGATGGTCAGTTTCCCAGCGCCTTGTCTACTCAAACAAATCCACGCTCACAAGGAAATGCCGGAAATTTGAGTATTACTACTGAGCAGTTAATTGTCTCTGATGGAGCAGTTGTTTCATCTGAAACTTTTGGTGAAGGGGATGGGGGAAGCTTAAGTGTGAATGCCTCCTCTACGGTTCAAGTGATTGGTACGACAGCCGATGGTCTTTTTTCTGGCCTGTTTGTTGAAGCTAATCGAGAAGGAACAGGAGATGCCGGAGATTTGTTGAGTATTACCACTGACAAGTTAATCATCTCTGATGGAGCAATTGTTAGTGCTAGAAGCTTTAGACAGGGTACAACAGCCGGCACGGTAAACATTAATGCCAACTCCATCTTCCTTGACAACAATAGCAGGATCACAGCAGAAACAGCAGGAGGAAACGACAGCAATATTAAACTCTTTTCCCGTGACATCCGACTCCTCAACCGAAGCTTGATTCTAACTGACGCTCAGAATACAACAACTGGGGGAAATATAGAAATTGATACTGATACCCTAGTCGGTCTGGGAAATAGCGACATCACCGCCGATGCTGAAGAAGGTCGAGGAGGTAGTGTTACCATTAATGCCAAAGGCATCTTTGGTTTAGAGTTTCGAGACCGTCTCACTCCAGACAATGACATCACTGCCACGTCTGAACTTGGCCCATCCTTCAACGGTGAAGTCATACTCAACATCTTACAGGTAGACCCCACCTCAGGCTTAAACGAATTGCCAGGAATCCTGGTCGCGCAATTAAGTAGCAAAAAAACGGGATAAAACGGTATTTAATATCACAAAATAGACATTGACATTTACTTAGCGCTAGAGTATAATCGAGACAATTGACACAGAGTTTTGTGACGATGCCAAGAACATTTGGAGTAGCAAAAAGGAGATCGACTCAAATCGTCCCTGTGGTGGGGATAACCAAGTCGGTTGAAATTGAGTTGCTGTCTACTATGAAAAAGTTAGGCATTGTTAGATCTGAGTCTTACAACAAATTAGGTAGCATCAGTCACTGGAGCCTTGACTGGAAAAAGGCTATCCCGGAAGTGAAGAGCTTCAGGACTCCCGATACCTTGGGGCTACCTGCTAAGTTAATGGATTGGACTATTAATGATGTAGCGAAAGCCATTACAGCGAGCCAGGCGGCCTGTACCGATGCGGTAATCAAGAAAATCTACAAAAGATTTCCGGGGAAGGACAATCAAAAGACCAGAAAAGAACTTTACAAACAGCTTAAGACCTTAGCTTTTCAGCGATTACCACTTCTTCACAGGCTTGTTAGAAAGGAGTTTAAACGAGGGCACTCTTGGGTCAAAAATCAGATAGTTTATCAACAAGTAGGCTATAACTGCAAACGACTCTCTCGTAACACTTACCAGTTAGAACTAGCTGGGCTAAGGAGAGGAAAAAGAAACAAAATAGTCGTTAGGTCTAATCGAAAAATCAAAGGTCAGATCAGGCTGATATACAACCAGCTTCTAGAAAGATTTGAAATCCATTTTTTAGTAGACTATGGGACTGTAGAGATTCCTGCCGACCGCCGAGCTATTGGGGTAGACAAGGGATACACTGAGGCTTTCTATGATTCAGATGGCCAGGCGCACGGAGAGAATCTAGGTTTTGCCGCAACTAAGAAGTCCAATCGAATATGTGCTAAGAATCGTAATAGAGGAAAACTTTGGGCGATTCATAGAAAACTGGAAAAAATCGACCCAGCTAAGTCGGCTCGCATTCTTAAAAATAACTTAACTAGAAAGACAGAAAATAAGCGATACAGGCAAAATCAATCAGAACTTACAGCTATCATAGGAGCCGCTTCAAAGTCCCTTTTCAAGGGAGAATCATTAAAAGTATTTGCGGAAGATTTAACACAACCAATCCGAAATAAACGTCAGTCCAAAGCAATGTCCCGCAAGCTCAATAGTTGGATGAAGGGTCAAATGCGGGACTCCTTAGAAAAATGGGCTAATTGGACTGGGTCGGTTGTTACAGAAGTCCAGCCTAGTTACACGTCGCAAATTGACTCCGTGACTGGAACCCTATTGGGCAAAAGAAGCGGGGACAATTTTACCAGGTTTAATGGGGTCGTGTCGCAGGCTGACCATAATGCTGCAAAGAACATCCTTGCTAGGGGTACAGACTTCGAGATTACTCGGTACATGAATAAAACCGAGGTTCAAGCAGTATTGTTGCGCCGTACCGCGCGTTTCTTGGAAGGTATGGGACTGAGTCTGCTAGATGCAGTTGAGCTTGGATGGCTTGACTCCAAACATAGCAAAACTCGGGCTTTCAAGCAACTCCTGGTCGAGATGCCAGGAAAGCCTAGACAGATGAGTGGGAGGCTT
>NZ_JAAHFV010000471.1:0-4215 GCF_010672755.1 Moorena sp. SIO1F2 | reverse complement strand
AAATTAACAACTGATATCATGTCTGGTTACCAATCACCGGTTACCAATTACCAATTACCAATCACCAATTACCAATCACCAATTACCAATTACCAATTACCAATTACCAATTACCAATTACCCTAAATCATTCCATTAATCAGCCAAGCCGTGCAGCCCAAACCACTTATCCAGTAAAGGTTTTCAGTAGTAACAATTGTGCTAACTCGCAAAAGCCTTCAGATTCTTTAGCATAAGTCACATAAGCTGGCTTATGAGTCAAATAACTAGTGTAGTCTAAGACATTAGCCACCCCTACTGATAAAGGAAACTTGCTGGTATCAAACATAGACTCATCATTAGGACTGTCACCAACGGTGATAATCTCCTCTGGTTTGAGTTGGGGAAAGTGTCTGGTTAACACTTGTAGCAAGCCTGTTGCTTTATCTTGCTCGATTGGCTTAATATGGCACTGAACTGTACTGTAAGTGAAGCCCCAACCCTGTTGTTGACAGAGTTCTGCCAGGGTTTGTAATTGGACAAAGGCTAATCGATTAACATCAAATGTCCAATCCGTCAACCGAAAGCGGTTATCCACAGATTCTTGTAGCTGGGGAAATTGAGCTTTTAGGACTTGGAAGGTGTGATTGAGACTCTGGCGATGCTGGTTTAAATCTTCAATAGGGGTTAAGATATCTGGGATTTCACTATCTTTGGGGAAATATAGACCGCCATTTTCTGCGATCGCTCCTGTGACCGGCAGATAAGTTTTCAGAGCATTAACCCAGCCAGCGGAACGACCTGTAATCAGCAACACTTGGATTCCTGTCTTGGTCAATTCTTCTATGGCATGGAATAAGGAGGAAGTAAATTTGCCACTCAGAGTTAGGGTGCCATCAATATCGGTAGCAATTAAACTAATACTTTCAAAGCGATTAGTCTCAAAAGCCTCAGACAGAGGTGCAAGGGACATAAAATTATAGGAACTTCCAGCTAATTATTCACCGAATGTCATACTAAACCCTGGGAGGACAGTTTGAGTGGTGAACAGTTGATTAAGTTTTAGTAAGTTTTAGCCTCATGTCAGTTTCCTATCCAACGCGATTGGCCGTAGGCCACGCGGGGCGCGTTCGCAATCGGATCGGCTGAGTAGAATTGCTCGATATCCTACTAGACTTTGGGATTCGGTCCTGATTGAGCTGATCAAAATCTGGCTTCAACTGTTCAACTATTGATGCTGACTGCCACTTGGCATGATCGCTTTGCTAAGTTTAGCTTCACGCAGGTTAGCCTGATTCAGATTAGCATCAATTAAAACAGCTTCAATCAATATTGCCTCGGTAAGATTCGACCAACACAGGTTAGCTCGGTATAAATTAGCCTTGGTGAGATTAGCACCATGGAGAATTGTCCAACTCATCCTTGCTCCTCTGAGATTCGCATCCGTTAGGATAGTGTTTCTCATGGTGCAGCCACTTGCTATTGCACCACTCAAGTCTGCTTGATTGAGATTGGCCTTAGTCAAGTTGGCTCCATTGAGTAGGGTATGGGACAAATTTGCCCCAATCAGATTGGCTTCGATCAGAATACAGTTGTTGAGGGATGCTCCCTCCAAAATCGCTCCCTCCAAGAGGGCTTGGGAAAGCTTGGCTCGGTTCAAGGATGTGCTAATCAGTTTTGCGTGACTCAAGTTAGCATCCTGGAGAATTGCCTCACTCAGAATTGCTTCACTCAGATTAGCTTTACTGAGATTGACTCCAATCAGGCGGCAACTGCGTAGATTGGCATTACTCAAGTTAGCCTTGGCTAGATTTGCTTGACTGAGGTTACTAACAATGAGGTTGGCTTCACACAGGTCACTTCCCTGTAGATTAGCACCAGATAAATTCGCTTCTCGCAGATTGACACCTTTAAGAATAGCGCCCTTGAGACAACTCTGGCTGAGATTAGCACGTCGTAGGTTAGCTTGGCTTAGGTTTACTCCCGCCAGAGATACTCCCTGTAGATTAGCTTCTGGAAAGTCCCGTTCTCCAGCAGCATATCGCTTCAGTAATTCTTCCCCATCCATCATCATTCCTTTAACCTTGACAACTAATAAGCTAGGTGGTATGGCTATATGGCATCTAATATGAATTATTATTGCTAGACTATGCTACTTTTATTTGCCAAAG
This sequence comes from Moorena sp. SIO1F2, assembly GCF_010672755.1. Taxonomy (NCBI): domain Bacteria; kingdom Bacillati; phylum Cyanobacteriota; class Cyanophyceae; order Coleofasciculales; family Coleofasciculaceae; genus Moorena; species Moorena sp. SIO1F2. The sequence goes on along the minus strand of NZ_JAAHFV010000471.1, from coordinate 2,065 downwards.
TGCCAGCAAAAAGCGCAATGATAGTGTAATCGTGTATTGGTCAGACAATTATGAAATATTAGGGAATCGGGAATAGGGAATAGGGACGGGGGAATCACGAGAGTGTGTTTGTGTTAACCAACAGATAAAGGTGCGATTGGTTCCGGTGTCTTCCTCCTCTTTCGGTTTCTTCTTAATCTCACCACTTACTTATCTAAATTTGCTATATAGACCAATATTATAGTATAATGGTGAGTTAACTCCTCACTAAAATTTGGTGTTCATGGCAGACTTAACTGGCACTTGGCTCGGAACTTACTGGCAAGGGGGAGTACCCACCCGGTTTGAAGCAACTCTGGTTCAAAGCAAGAATACCATCACTGGCAATAGTTTGGATGACGGCTACTTAGGAGAAGCCCAGCTAAGTGGAGAGGTAATCGGACGGCGCATCCAATTTACTAAGCGATACCTCACCAGCTCATCGACTCCAATCCAGTACATTGGTACCCTGGGTGAGTCAGAAGATTTTATCCATGGGCAATGGATAATCGATAAATATAACACCGGTCCTTGGGAAGCTCGTCGTAGTGGCAATGACTTACTTGCAGACCTAAACAGTCGTCTGAGTGAGCGGATGCCTGTGTCAGTGCCATAACCCAGAACAGAGGAGTTAATTTATCCTGGATAGTACAGGTATCGAAGGTCTCAGATAAGGAAAATGTGATGCTATCAGGTTGGCGAGTTGGCTCTCTATTCGGAATCCCACTGTTTTTAGACCCATCGTGGTTTTTCATCTTGCTATTGGTAACGATGATTAATGCACGAGAGTTCGACTCTAGCTTAGGGTCGATTTTGGCTTGGGTGGCTGGATTGGCGATGGCACTGTTGTTATTTAGTTCTGTACTCTTACATGAATTAGGTCACAGTCTAGCTGCCCTCTCCCAGGGTATCAAAGTTAATTCTATTACCCTATTTATATTCGGCGGGATTGCGTCGATTGACCGAGAATCAAAGACTCCAGCAGAAGCCTTTCAAGTAGCGATCGCAGGACCATTAGTGAGTTTCATCCTCTTTGGTCTGTTTTATGTCCTAACTCTGACATTACCCACCTCGGCTTGGGGATATACCATCGCCAATGAGATAGCTAGAATCAACCTAGTCTTGGCATTATTTAACCTAATTCCTGGTCTACCTTTAGATGGTGGACAAGTGTTGAAAGCAGCAGTCTGGAAACTAACTGGGGATCTGTTTACAGGTGTCCGTTGGGCTGCCAGAACGGGTAAGGGGTTTGGACTTTTAGCCCTATCCTTGGGATTAGGAATGACTCTGCTGACGGGTACTTTGTCATTCATTTGGCCAACTCTGATTGGCTGGTTTATTTTTCGCAATGCCAGTGCCTATGACCAGCTAACCACCATACAAGAAGTCTTACTTAAGCTTATGGCATCTAATGCCATGACCCGTGACTTTCGGGTGGTGGAAGCCAACCAGACCTTACGTTCTTTTGCTGATGAGTATATCTTAACCGATAGGCAAAACCCAATGCCCTACTACGCTGCAGCTAATGGACGCTATCGTGGGCTAGTGAAAATTGAGGATTTACATTTTGTCGAGCGTAGTCGTTGGGACACTGAGACGTTGGAAACTATAGTGCGCCCTTTATCAGAAATTCCCACAGTGGAGGAGAAAACACCGTTGGTGGAGGTGATTAACAGCTTAGAGGAGCTTAACCTTAAGCGTATAAGCGTACTTTCTCCCGCAGAAGCTGTGGCAGGTGTCATTGACCGGGGTGATATAGTTAGAGCTGTTGCTAGAAAGCTAAATTTGGCTATCCCACCGGCTGCTATTGAGCGCATCAAAGCTGAGGGGGTTTATCCTCCTGGGTTTCAGCTGGTAGAAATTGCTAAAACCCTCCGTTCGCTAACAAACACCTGATACCGAGTTGCATTCAAAGAGAGTAGATAGGGAGATAGGGAGATAGGGAGATAGGGAGATAGGGAGATAGGGAGATAGGGAGATAGGGAGATAGGGAGATAGGGAGATAGGGAGATAGGGAGATAGGGAGATAGGGAGATAGGGAGATAGG
>NZ_JAAHFV010000470.1:0-4228 GCF_010672755.1 Moorena sp. SIO1F2 | reverse complement strand
CCATCAATAATTCGCCAACTTAAATTCGCCAGCTTACAGAGCACCATACTCCCTATCTGGTCGTCATATCATCGACCCTTAATACTAAATCATTAAAACTGATCGGGAGATGGGGAGAAGTAAGGGGAGGGAAGAACGTGGATATTGTTAATCATCACTCATCCTCCGGACTTGCTATAAGTTAATCAATAGTTAAGTAGCTCCACTTAATTAAACATCAAACGTTCAACAGTATAATTTCCCTGTTGACCCCGATTTTCCATCCCCTCAATAATTGCTAAAGCGTTGGTCGTATTCATCCTCAAATACATAACTACCCAATTCTTGACGTTTGAGATGTAGCCCTTGGTCTTCAATACGGTTCATTTGAGGAGAATAAGGAGGAAGAAAAAAGATGCGTGGGTCCTTGTTTTGACCAAATTTGATGACGTTGTTGAACTACCTTGGCACGATGGATTGAAGCGTTATCGTGAATAATCACTGTGGGCTTTCCTGTCTCAAATAATCGCTTCATCGCTTTTTGTGCTTGCCATTCCATCAAACGAAGATAACTGTTGGTGTTGTAAGTTCCCACTTTCAAGGTATATTCAAATCTTTTGTCTTGTTCCCAAACTCCCATGCGGATTGACTCTTCTTCCTTTTCTACTGGTTTGAGAAATAGATTTTTGTTTACCAATGGGACTATAGCCGTAAGCATTCAGCAGTCAGCTGTCAGCCGTTGGCCACAGACCCAAAGCTGATAGCACCTCAAGTAGCGTGGCCATTCCCGTAGCGTGGCCATAGGCCAAAGCCCAAAGCTGATAGCTAAATGCTTACTCAAGACAAGGTCAAAAACGGTAATTATTTTGTATAATTGATTTAGAAATGCTATCGGTAAACTACCTACTAGAAGAAGCATGGCAAGAGGATGAACTTCTGCTATAAATTCTGCCACTAGAGTCTCTTTTGACAGTAACCTCTTGAATAATGGTTGCTTCATCCCCAGAGGCAGTTGCTGTACTTTCGGCTTGGACTACAACCGTACCATCTGGTGAAACTATCCATTTTATGATTGTCTGGGAACGTTTCATGGTTACATCACTCTAGTTAGTAATTTTAGTTATTAGGTAGATTCAATTTTATTACCCCTGCTCCGAAGCTCCGTTCGCGTTCGCGCAGCGTCTGGCTCTGCCAGTAAGCGTGGCCCACGGCCTTAGCTCCCTGCTCTCTAAAACCATTAATAGCATTGGGATTATTCCCCAGTATTGATGGTACTAAGTTCACTATGGATCATATAGTTAACTTCACTATTGAGCCACTCTTGAAACATACTCTGTAAAATTTCTTTAGACTTTTCTTCCGTTAATTCAGCTGGAATAAATTCTTCAACTAAGAAAAGATGATATCCTTGTTCGGTTTGCAGGGGATGAGTCACTTCTCCTGGCTGAACACTAAAGATAACGGCAGCTATCTCAGGCTTAAAACTCCAGCGAGGCAACTTTCCTTCATAGCCACACCGTCGCTGCCTTTCTGGGTCTATATCATAGAAATGAGCAGCTTCATAAAAACTGATTTCTCCTTCTTCAATCTGATAGAAAAGCTCCAGAGCAATTTCCTCAGAATCCACCAGAATTTGATAAACCAACACTTGCTCAAAGTCCAGTCGATTTTGAGCAAAGCTTTTTTCGACATCCTTAGAAAATAAGGACTCAGCAAGCTTTTGGGCAAGCAAGCGATCGCTAATTCCCGCTTCCCAATCCTCTGCTGTCACCATCTGATCTGCCAGCCAAGCCAATGTTTCTGCTGCCTTTTCCAAACGATTGGCATAACGGATCTCATCCGCCTGAGCTTGCACGTCTTCTGGTGAGACTGTTATCCCTCTTTCTTGAGCTGCTTTATTGATAACTCGTTGATACAAAACTTTTTGACAGATGCCCTTGAGATGTATCTCCTTTTTCAAGGAGTACATAATTTCCTCTGGAGTCACCGATGCTTTGGAAAGGTCAACCATTACACCCGATTATGAACTATAATTGGAACTACTTACAGTCTTGGTCAGATTCAGCTGAGTCAACCCTCTGACTATTATCATCATACAAAAAGCAATTCCTAACCTCTGCCAAGTTGCCGAATTGAGGGGGGAGTATTTGACAGTCAAACCTAGAGTTTAGACTTATACCTCAATCAAAACACCTCGCCCCTCAATCCCCGTTTTGAAGCCAGCACACAGAAGCTAGATTAGATTTTGTAAAGCTTATAGCTTCAGAAGTATCTGCTAAAGAAGTTAAATCTCATGAAAAAAGGTTCCTGAATATCAGGTGCTGAGAAGTTATCAGTACCAGCGCTAGCTTCAACAATACCCGCAGTGTTTGTGGCTTTACTAGCAGATGCTTGCACTGCACTGGTAGCCATGTTTCCATCAGGATCGATGCTCATGGCATTAGTCATAGTACTTGCTGCTTCAGAATTTACTTCCGATACAGATATAATTGTAGAACGACTAGCCTTCATCGTTGTAAATGAGCCAGGTAAAGCCCATAAATCAAAGCTATCAAACATAATCGTTAACCTCCTTTGTTACTAATGGAACGAGTTAAAAACAATTTTAATTAGTTAAAAATTAACTATAGTTTTGGCATAATTCTGGAACTTCGTATCGGATAACTTAGGCTCAGCGGACAATAATTGATAAAATAATTATCATAAAAGCGATGCAGCGCTGTTGCCTGTTGCCTGTTGCCTTTTGCCTTAAAATAATAAGCAAAGTACCTCACCCAAATAAGAACTGCTATATATTTGTTGAGTTACCCAATGAAACCATAAATCGCAAAGGCATCGTAGACAGAATGACCCGAGTAAAAACGATCCCTAGCCCTAGCCTCAGCTCTTGCCCTAGCTTCAGAAAAGAACTGGTCTACATCGGTAAAGCCTTTTACCGATGTATCGGTATGCTGACCGAAAGCATCGGCCTTACCATTAGCGGTAGCGATGCCAGGACCAGCTAAGGCTTGAGCATTAGTAAAAACAAAACCACCTAAAATAGGGTGGTCTTTTACCTTTAGCTCGAAATATTCTAATTCAGAAATTTTCATGAATGATTCTCCTGGTCAAATTAGGTAATAGTTAATTGTGATTGGGAGCATTTAAAAGCAACTAAATATAAAAGCAACTAAATATGATAAATTGGGAGCACCGTTTTCTGTAAGTACCGAGCAAGATGCTCCCACTACCAATTACGTCCTTATTTTACTCACCACAAGCAAAATGCTTCCACTACCAATTCACAAAAATGGGATGCTCCCATTGTGATTAATGCTGCGGAAAGATGTTACTGATTTTTGCTTCATCTTTCCGCAGCATTGATAGCCTTAAGTCTCAACGATTACTCTAAGCCGTTTTAGTAATAATGCTTCTTATTCTTAGAAGAACTAACAGATATTGTACTTAGGGTAGATTGAGAACCATGCTCAGTAGTGGTAGTACTGCCAGTGACGTTAGTGAAAGTCTCCTCACCAAAGGCTTGTGCGCGCCCATCAATCGTAGCTACGTTCTCTTCAATGTCAATACCGACGTTGATAAATTTGTTAAATCCGAAAGGGAAGTAAGGTTGGTAGTAGCCAGATCCACCCACAACTTTGGGGTCTTCAGCAATAGTTTCTAAATGATTTAGATCAGAAATAATCATTATTTATTTATCTCATGTTTGTTAATAAAAATGCTTAGATTAAACTTCAATTAACCTATCATTTTTCAAAATTATTGTCTCGCTAATTTGGCAAGTGATCTATTGATTTACGGTTTGATATAACTACTAATACTTTAGTATCTTGAAGTCATAAAAGTGAAGTATTTACACCTAAAAATGAGTGTCATCATCCTGATATATAATTTAATTTAATGCATTATATTAGGATATGAATACACCCAGGTTTACAAATTACTTAATCACAAAAAGTTCCTGATTAAGTACTAACGGCTGATAGCAGAGAAGCCAATACCTACAGACTTGGAACCAGTTACTCCACCTTGCTCAATAGTGATGAAGACGCTTTCTTGCTTAGTAGCAACGTTATTACCTTTATCGCTAGAAGCTTCAGATGTAACACCACCTGAAGCGGTAATACCATTAATGTCTACACGAGAGATAATGCTGGTATTGAAAATTTCGGTTTCGGTGATGTTGCTGGTGGTGTTGAAAACGCTGTTGACATTGTTGTTGAATGTGATTCCAGCAATAGTAGTACCACCA